>CALNCD010000069.1 GCA_937874965.1 uncultured Erysipelotrichaceae bacterium
TGTTCACCCATTTCTGAGCTGTTCCGGCATTGTAGATTCCGGCGGGCCGATCACCGGGTATTGCGAGTGCCCCACGCGGTCTTTCCCTGCATCCCATTGCGAGCAGGATGGTCTTTGGATGATAGGTTACGATTCCTTGTGCTTGGCTGATAGCGACCACTTCTCTGTGTTTGTTGATTGAAAGAACCGTGGTATTCAGCTGATAGGGGATCTGAAGCCTATGAATTGAATCAATTTCACGTTGCGCATATTCAGGTCCTGTCAGTTCTTCTTTAAACCGGCGGAGCCCGAAGCCGTTGTGGATGCATTGGTTCAGGATTCCGCCTAAACAAGTATCCCGCTCAAGCAGAAGCAGGTTGGTTATTCCTGCTTGATAAAGGGAATTTGCGGCACTTAAACCTGCAGGTCCTCCACCGATAATCAGAACATCCGGATTAACGGTACTCATGATTCTCACCTCCTTGCGGATGACACAGCACTTCAGATCCAGGACCGGATTTGGTGATTGTATCAATGGGACGATGGGTGTATTCCGCAAGCAGTTCCAGACAATGACCGCTGCAGAAACCGCCCTGGCAGCGGCCTGATCCGGCACGAACCCGCCGTTTCAATCCGTCCAAGGTTGTTGCTCCGGGATGACATTGGATCGCCTGCAGTATTTCTGCCTTACTGACACTCTCGCATCGGCAGATAATCTGTCCATAGTCAGGGTTCTTCTGCCAAAGCTGTTGTTTCTCTTCATCCGAAGATTCTGCCAGGACAGGTGGACGGTCCCGTTGAGGATTATAGGCAGGATTTTCCTCTGGATGAAGCCTTTCACGGACCCACTTCACAACATCCAAAGCAATGGCAGGGGCGCTGGTCAATCCTGGAGACTCAATGCCGATCACTTGGAAGAAGCCAGGACAATCCGGTGATTCTTCGATGATGAAGTCATGGGATGATTCACTGGCTCGGATGCCGGCGAAGGTCGTAATGACAGTAGACACTGACAAAGAGGGAACACTTAAATGGGCTCTATGCAAGACTTCATGAAGTCCTGCAGCAGTGGTTTCCGTTTCGTTTTTGGAAGCGACTTCGTGGGCATTGGGACCGATAATGAGATTATTGGACACTGTCGGTGCAACCAGGATGCCTTTTCCGTTTTCGTTGGGAAGTTGGAAGATGGTATGGGTGACGGTTGGCTTGCTTTGCTTATCCAGCAGGTAATATTCACCTCGACGCGGGGTAATGGTATAAGGCTTCTGGCTCAGCAGGCGGGCGATGTCATCCCCATAGACACCGGCTGCGTTGATTACTAAGCGGGAAGTGAACTTGCCCTGAGTGGTCTGGATGATAAATTCAGAGGGATGTTCAAGGCTGATAACCGCGGTGTTGAAGCGGAATTCCGCACCGTTTTCAAAAGCATTTTCCGCGAAGGCCTGATTCACCTGGAAACTATCGCATAATGCGGAAGTCGGTGCATATAAAGCACAAACCACATCCTGAGAAATAGTCGGCTCCAGCTCAAGAATCGCATTCTTCTCCAGAATCACACAGCCTTCGATCTGATTTGAAACAGCTTTCTTCAGCAGATTATCCAGAGCAGGACGCTGGCTCTCATCAAAGCACAGAACCAGTGCCCCATTATGAACAATCTTCAAGCCGAGTTCTTCTTCAAGCTGCTGATAGCGTAAATTGCCCAGACGATTATAATAGGCTTTCTTTGTACCGGGTTCACTGTCAAAACCAGCATGGATAATTCCGCTGTTGGCTTTTGTGCTCCCTTCACACACATCGCTTTCTTTTTCAAGAACCAGAACTTTCAATTGATAGCGCATGAGTTCCCGGGCGATTGAACTTCCGCTGATTCCTGCGCCGATAATCACAACATCATACATAGCGAACCTCTTTCTGTATTCGCTTACATTATACCGTGAAAACAAGATCAATCCTAGACGTTAGCGAACGGGAGTTGAGTTGCATTCGATTATTGAGGGAACTGTGGTAGAATAGAAAGCAGAATGAATGGGGGTAAGCATGTTTAAGAAATTCATCCGGTATTACAGACCTTACAGGAAACTTTTAAGTTTCGTATTGAGTATGGTCGTGCTTTTTTCGCTCATTGAACTTTCAATTCCGATCTTTACCCGCTATATTCTCAATGACCTTATTCCGGATAAGAACATTACTGCTGTGATGTGGGTTGCCTGTCTTCTGGTGGTACTGCTCTTGTTCTATGCGTTATTGCATTATCTGGTTGGTTACTATGGCCATATGCTGGGGATATCCATTGAAAACGGGATGCGGCTGAGCGCTTTTGAAAAACTGCAGAAGTTATCCTTCTCCTACTACGATGTCAATAAGACAGGGGTTATTATGGCCCGGTTAACATCTGATCTTCATGAAGTCTCTGAGATGGCTCATCATGGTATTGAGGAAATCACAGCAGTCAGTGTCATGATGCTTCTAGGGTATCTTTATCTAATCCAGCTGGATTAGATAAAGATACCCTAGAAGGGCCACTACCTGTTTGTTTTTTGGCTTTATTATGATCATTGTGATTATGATGATTTCGCGTAACCGGATGCTGGTTGCTTTCAGGACGTTGCGTAGAGAACACGCCGGCATCAACAGCCGTTTGGAAGGCAGTATTTCAGGGATGCGTCTCACGCGGGCCTTTGCGAATGAATCCTTTGAAATTGAGCGGTTCTCACAGGATAACCAAGCGTATATGCGGGCGTATCAGGTGGCCTATAAGGCGTTGGGCCAGGCGAATGCAATGAATAACTTTTTTGTACAGTTCATGAGTGTTCTGGTCTTGATCTGCGGGGCATTTCTGGTCTTGTACGAACGTTTCAGTATCGGGGACATGTTTGCCTATTACCTTTACTTCGGGATGCTGATTGCTCCGATCAAGCGCTTGATGACGATGCTGGAAACCTTCCAGCAAGGCTGGGCAGGTTTTGAACGTTTCCAGGAATTACTGGATGAACCGATTACCATCGTGGATCAGCAAGGGGCATTGGACTTACCTGCTGATATTAGGGGAACAGTTGTTCTGGACCATGTTTCCTTTAGCTATGGAGCAGCAAAGGACCGCGTCCTCAAGGACTTTTCACTGACCTTGGAAGCTGGAAAAATGACGGCTCTTGTAGGGCCAAGCGGTGTCGGTAAAACAACGATTGCGCAATTGATTCCACGCTTCTATGAACGGACAGGGGGACGATTAACCATCGATGGCTACGATATCCAGTCGGTGACATTGAATTCGCTGCGCTCCCAAATCGGTTATGTTCAGCAAGATGTCTTTATTTTCTGGGGAACGATTGCGGAAAATATTGCCTATGGAAAACCGGGAGCATCCCTTGATGAAATACAGAATGCCGCACATCTGGCCGGTATTCACGACTTTGTCATCCGTCTTCCCAAAGGCTATCAGACCATGGTTGGAGAACGCGGTGTCATGCTCTCCGGCGGGCAGAAGCAACGGATTTCCATTGCTCGGATATTCCTGAAAGATCCACGGATTCTTATTCTCGATGAAGCAACCAGTGCTCTGGATAATATTACGGAAGCGTATATTCAATCCAGTCTGGAACAGTTGGCCAAGGGGCGGACTGTCCTGGTGGTCGCGCATCGATTGACGACCGTCCAAAATGCAGATACAATCATCGTTATGGATAAAGAAGGGATTAGCCAACAGGGAACGCATCGTGAACTGATGGAACAAGAAGGTCACTATAAGACCCTTTATGAAGCCAGCCAATCCAATACACTTAACAACGACTTTCAATCGTAATGCAACTCCCGGATATGAACCTGGAGATGTCCATAAAAACTGGACATTTTATTAGGATAATTAAATATTACTGTTTTTTTCAAATTCTATTGGTGTCAAATATCCTAGTGCAGAATGAATTCTTTTAGTGTTGTAATAAATTTCTGTGTACTTAAATATATCTTGTTGAGCTTGTTCACGATTCACTTATTTCGAATCATTGATAAGCTCTCTTTTTATTGTCTTGAAGAAGGATTCCATGACTGCGTTATCATAAGGATTTCCTTTTCTACTATTACTTAATATGCCCTCATGATCTTCCACAACTGTACGAAAATTGTAACTGGTGTACTGACTGCCTTGATCAGTGTGAATAATTAACCCCTCTTCTGGTTGTTCTTTTCCATATGCTTGTAGAAACGCATCGATGGCTATAGATTCCTTGATGCGTGAACTCATTGACCAACCAACGACCTTACGAGTGTATGAATCAATAAACGTCGATAAGTAAAGTGTTCCTTCATTCGTGTGTATATATGTTCTATCACCAAACCATATTTTATTCTTTGAAGTCGTTTTGAACGACTGGTTTACAATGTTTGGTGATGACTGTAAATTTGTCTTTCTTGTGAAATTGATATAGTGCTTTCTAGTACCTTTTGCCATGAGATTCATTGTTCTCATCAATCTCGCTACCCTTTTCCGATTAATATTAATGTTTCTCTTTTTGAGAACATGTATAATCCTTGAGCTTCCATATCTTCCATTATTCTCAATAAATATTTCTTTGATTTGTTTCGATAGGTAGTCATTCTCTATCGAACGTTTTGATTGTGTGCGATTCAAATATTCATAGAATCCAGATCTTGATATTCCTAATAATTTACATGCCCTCTGAATGTTATATTTATCCGTGTTGTCTTTCACAAACTGATATCTTACTTTTTTTGGTTCTTCAAGAAGGCTTGGTACTTTTTTAATATGTTTAATTCTTCTCTAAGTTTTTTGTTTTCTCTCTCAGGAACAGTCATTTTATAATGCTCATGATACTTGTTATTTCCATTTCCTGGAAATGCATTATCTCCCAGTTCTTTAAAATCGACAATCCACTTATAAAGTGATTGTGAATGGATATTCAAAATTCTTGCAGCATGTGCAGTTGTATAGCCTTCATTAATTACTAATTTTACAGCGTTAATTTTATATCCTTTATTGAACTTCTTTCTTGCCATTTAAAAACTCGACCTCCTTTCGTTAAGTTTATTATCTTAACTTAGTGTCTAGTTTATTGTACCATCTCCAAACCGAACCTCCTTTTCTTTGTCCAAGATTTGGGGTTCGGTTCACATTCCGTACGATAAACGTGGGTCTGATTAATAAAAAAGCAATTATCGTTTTCGGAGAGCTGCAATGACTTGAACCTCTCGCTTAATCAGTCTATACTTACTCTAAAAGCGGGGTGTATTTATGCAATTCAATCCTTATCAGTACCGTTATCCGTCGCAGCGCAATCTTGTCTATTCCAATCGTGGCGTTGTGGCCACAAGCAGCCCATATGCGTCTTCCATCGGACTGGATATTCTGAAACGCGGGGGAAATGCCGTAGATGCGGCGGTTGCTGTTGCGGCAGCATTGACGGTTGCGGAGCCCTCAGCCAACGGCATCGGCGGCGATCTATTTGCCCAAGTCTACATGAACAGACAGCTTTATGGTTTGAATGCGAGCGGCAGAGCCCCGGCGTTGATGACGCATAGCAGTCTTGCTGAAAAAGGGAAAATTATTTCAACGGTTGGATTTGACGGCGTCAGCGTTCCAGGCATTCCTTCGGGCTGGGCTGCTTTGAATGAACGGTTTGGGACACTCTCGTTGGAGACATTGATGGAACCTGCAGCTCAATTGGCTGAACAGGGCTTTGCTGTGCCGATTCAGGTTTCGCTTGCCTTGGAGCGTTACCATGGCCTTTTTCAGGCTAAAAAAGATGCCTATCCGGTACTCGGGAACTGGTTTACGACTTTTTCGCCGAACGGGGTCCTGATGCCTGGAGAAGTGCTGATTCTCAAAGACCATGCCAAGGCCCTGCGTGCTATCGGCAAGACTGGTGCGAAATCCTTCTATGAAGGCGAAATTGCTGAAGCAATTGATCGTTTCTCCAAAGAGTTCGGAGGGTTTTTGAGGTATGAGGATTTAAAGAACCATCAGGTCGAATGGGTTACACCTATTTCACTGGACTACCGGGGGTACAAGGTGTATGAATTACCGCCTAACGGAATCGGTTTGATTGCGTTAATGGGGTTGAATACCCTGGAGGCACTGCCTGTTGATCCTTCGGATAAGCTGGGGTTGTTGCATCAGCAGATGGAATCCATGAAATTAGCCTTTACGGATGGACTTGCTGTGATCGGGGATCCTGCGTTTACATCCCTTGACCTGAGATCATACCTAAGCAAAGAATACGGTCGAAAACGGTCTTCCCTGATTAGCGATCAGGCGCTCATGCCTCAGCCGAGTGAACCGTTGGGAGGCTCCACCGTGTATTTCTGTGTCGGTGATCAATGGGGAAATATGGTCTCCCTGATTCAGAGCTGCTTCACCGGATTCGGAAGCGGCTGTGTCGTTCCTGAGTGGGGAATCAGCCTTCATAATCGTGCCAGCCAGTTTTCCCTGGATGAAAACCATCCGAATTGCGTTCACCCTGGCAAACGGCCTTTCCATACGATTATCCCGGGTTTCCTGGGTCAAGGAGTGCGTATGATCGGACCTTTTGGCGTTATGGGAGGTCCGTTGCAACCGCAGGCACATCTTCAGGTCATCTCGTCTTTAATTGATCAGCAATGTAATCCTCAGGAAGCTTTGGATGCGCCGCGCTGGCAATGGGTCAGCGGCAGGCATATTCAGGTTGAATTACGGATGGACCCAGCACTTATTGCTGGTCTGCGTGCGAAAGGCCATGCGATTGAGGTGTTGCCCGATAAGACAACGCTTGGACGCGGACAGATTATCTTCCGCCAGGGCAATGGTGTCTACGTGGGTGCAACAGAGGGCCGAACAGACAGCTCGATTGCGATATGGTAACGTCAATGATCTCCCTGAACGAACGGCTTGGTTTGTCCAAAACGTATTATAGAAGCATGAAAACTCAGGATTATTCCTTCAGGATTCATCACCTGAATCGCCTGGAATGCTATCTGAAAGCGCATGAAATGCAGATGAATCAGGCCTTGTATCTGGACCTCCGTAAATCTGCAGAAGAGAGCTACTTGAGTGAACTCGGTTTGGTCTATCAGGAAATCCGCTTCATGAGAAAACATCTCAAGCGATGGATGAAACCGAAACGAGTCCGCACCGGAATGGTTCAATGGCCAAGCCAAGGGTGGATCTACCAAGAGCCTCTTGGTGTCGTTTTGATTATTTCACCGTGGAATTATCCGCTCCAGCTTTCATTAGTGCCTTTGATCGGTGCGCTTGCCTCAGGGAATTGCTGCATCCTGAAAACCTCTGAGCATGCACCGGCAACCGCTGCTTTTCTAACTCAATTGGTGAATGATCTCTTTGATCCCGATTTCATCAGCGTGGTTGAAGGGGATGCTCAGGTCAGCCATATCTTGACAACCTTGCCGTTTGATGCGATTTTCTTTACGGGAAGTACTGCAGTCGGAAAACAGGTCCTGGCAACGGCGGCAACCAATCTGGTGCCGGTTACTTTGGAATTAGGCGGGAAATCACCGGCTGTTGTTGCTGGAGATGCCGACATCAATCTGGCCGCAAAACGTATTATCTGGGGGAAGTGCTTGAACAGTGGACAAACCTGTGTTGCTCCCGATATGGTGTATGTC
Organism: uncultured Erysipelotrichaceae bacterium; assembly: GCA_937874965.1. GTDB lineage: Bacteria > Bacillota_I > Bacilli_A > Erysipelotrichales > Erysipelotrichaceae > CALNCD01. Next base: position 7,594 of record CALNCD010000069.1, read on the forward strand.
GATGAGCGTGTGTACGATGCCTTTATCTCAGCCTGTATCCGCTGGATCAAGGTATTTTATGGCGATACACCGCTTACTCACCCGGATTGGGGAAGGATAATCAATACAAGCCATTATCAGCGCTTGGTGAATTATCTCAATCAAGGAACTATCTGCTATGGAGGAGGATTCTGTGAATCGACGTTGCAGATTGAACCTACTTTGATGAGTCATCTTGAACCTGGCGGATCGATTTGGGAAGATGAACTTTTTGGGCCGATTTTGCCGGTTGTTGCGTTCAAAGACATGAATGCTCTGATCGATGAGCTTTCAATGATGCCCCATCCACTTGCCCTCTACCTGTTCACGCCGTCAAAATCGATTGAGTCCGCTGTGCTCAAGTCCTTGTCCTTCGGCGGAGGCTGCATCAATGATACAATCATGCATCTCACAAGTGACCATTTGCCTTTTGGAGGCATTGGTGTGAGCGGCATGGGGGCGTATCATGGCCAGAAGAGCTTAGAGACATTTTCGCACAGCAAAAGCATCCTGAAGTCCAGCTCAGGTTTTGATCTCCCGCTTCGCTATCCACCGTATCAGAAATCAATGCGTTGGTTGAAACGGTTCTTTCGCTGATTAAACCAAGGTGTTGAAGTAATAGATGACCAGCTGCGTTCGATCACGGACATCCAGTTTCTCCAAGAGACGGCTGATCTGGTTGCGAACAGTCCCTTCACTGTATCCGAGTGTTTGAGCAATCTCTTTGTTGCTGTGTCCCTTTGCGATTAATTCCAGCAGTTCCCGCTCTTTTGCATTTATCGCATTCAAGTGCTGTGATGGCACTTTTTTTGCCGACTTGATAAAGGGGGTACCCAAAACAATCTGATTTGCCATGATGCTTTGCAAAGCCAGATGCAATGAATTGAAATCCTGCTTCAAAAGATAGCCGCGCGCACCGATCTGCATGGCTTGTTCCAGGTACTCCTCGTCCTGGAAAGTCGTAAGGAAGACAATCTTGGCATCCGGGAAACATTGAAGGACGGCTCGGCCAGCATCAATCCCGTTGACAGTTGACATACGGATGTCCATCATCAGGATATCCGGCTGGTAAGTGCGGTAGAGCTCCAGCGCCTGTTCTCCGTCATGGCCGATAGCCACGACCTGGGTCTTTGCATGCTGTTCGAGAATGGTTTTCAGGGATGAACTGACAATCGGGTCATCATCAATGACGATTAGTTTCATGGGAAGCCTCCTTGGGCAGACTGAGATAGGTTCTGAAGCCGTTCTCACTGGACATGCTGATTACACCGTTGAGATCATGCACCCGCTTTTCGATGCCTACCAGACCAATGCCTTTCTGGAAGTCAATGGTCTCAGTGCTCTGACCATTATCCTGTATGGTGCAATGAATTCGATGCAAGGATTCATCAAGGATCAAGGTGACCTTATCTGCATGGGCATGCTTCATGGTATTGGTCAAGGATTCCGTGATAATGGCGAGGAGAGTCGTTTGATACAAGATGGATAACGGTGAGTAGATAGCATAAGTGTAGGTTACTTGAAGGGTTGGAAATTGGTGGAAGAGCTGCTGAATATCCTGATTCAGATCCAGTGATTTCCGATAAAGTTCGTGAACGCTGGCACGTACGGAACTCATGGCTTGGTTCAGTGTTTCTTGCAAAGGGGTATAATCGGTGGAGGGATTGAGGGTCGAGAGTGCACCGACCTGAAGCAAGGAACGGGTCAGTAAATGACCGACATTATCATGGATGTCGCGGGCAATCCGATTCCGCTCGTTCAATACAGAGATTTCCAGTTCATTCTGCTGCTGAAGGAGCAGGTGCTGGCGATTTTCCTGTGCTTTGAGCTGTTCGGATTGGAGCTGATCCTGTTTGCGCTGCTGAAGGATGAGAAATTGATGACTTTGTTTTAGAGATCGGTTGAGAAATACAACCAGAATAATAAGACAGAAGAGGATCGGCTTGAGCATCAACGGACTTGCGATGAGGGTTAGGGTGGAAAGCAAGAAAAGCAGCCAGGCGGGAAGATCAGCAGTAACCAACAAGGCGTAACCGATGACTAACTCAGGGCAGAACAATGAAAAGACCAGATAG
>CALNCD010000070.1 GCA_937874965.1 uncultured Erysipelotrichaceae bacterium
TATAAAGGGCACGCCAAAGCTTAAGTTGGGAACAAAATGACCATCCATGACATCGTAATGAAGCCACTGAGCCGGTGTCTTCTCAATGTCCTTGATTTGTTGAGCCAGACGGGTATAATCCGCGCTGAGCAATGAAGGTGAAATAATCATATTAATACTCCTTTTCTATCATATTGAGACATTCAATATAGTGATCATAACGATCTTTTGAAAGTTCATGATCATGAACGGCCTGCTTGATCCGGCAGCCAGGTTCATGATGGTGAATGCAGTTTGCATACTTGCACTGACCCAAAAACGGTTTGAAGTCAGGGACTTTCTGAGACAATTCAACGGCACTTATCGTCGAAAAGTCCATGGACGAGAAACCAGGTGTGTCAGCAACATACCCTCCAGCAACCGCATAGAGCTGGGTATGGCGTGTTGTATGCTTGCCCCTGCCTAAAGCCTTGGAAGGCTCCTGGGTTGCTAATTCGAAATCGGGATTAAGTTTGTTCAGCAATGTTGACTTGCCCGCACCGCTCTGCCCGGTGAGAACGCTGACTTTATCTTCAAACAGCGGGATCAGCTCTGTCGCCTTCGATTCTGGATTGACTAAAAAGACAGAATAGCCCGCGCGCTGATAATCATCCGCCGCTTGATAGCCAAAATACGTCTCAGGGACTTTATCCGTCTTGGTGATGACGAGAACCGGCTGAATATCGGCAAGAACAATCATAAATATCAAGCGGTCAATCAGGGTCGTCGAAAAATTAGGATCCACCATTGACATCACAATTACGGCCTGATCCACATTGGCAATACTTGGCCGGCGCAGTTCATTGAACCGCGGATAGATCTTCTGGATGCCGATTTGATCTGAGAAGAACTCAATCTCTACAAAGTCCCCTACCACAGGTGACTTTTGCTTCCGCAACTTCCCCATGGCAACTGCGACATACTCGTGATGGTTGACCACAACAGTGTAACGATTCGAAATAATCGTGATAACCTGCGCTTTTTCGATTCTATTCATAGTACTTCAGAATAATCTTCGAGTCTGTGGTTTGTTCATACTGAAGACCTGGTTTAGGACTCATTTCAATGACGACGTTTTTCTGAAGAAGCGCAATTTCCTCAGGCGTTTTGCCGACTGTGGAAATGACTTCTTTGCTGACGACACCACCCATATTTTCGAGTTGTGTTGCAGCTGTATTGATATCTGTAAAGAGAAGATTCGGAATGTAGAATGTTGTATTTGCAGCCACCTCAAACTGGATGGTTTTGAGATTGTTCGGCGGAACTTCAGTGCCTTCCAGAAGTGATTTCTGCGATACGATCGTCCCGGCCGGTTTCCCGGTATTCTGAACAGACACCAAATCAACATTGATTCGGATATTCTGCTCTGCTAAGCCTTCCAGCATTGCTTTGACTGTCGTTGCATTTTGTCCGACATAATTGCCGACAACAAACGATTTACCCTGAGAAATATACAGAATGACAGAATACCCCTTCTCAGCTTTGGTTACACCCGCCTCAGGTGTCGTCTTGAAGACGACATCCTTCGCGTAATCATCACTGGTCCCGTAGCGCAAACTTACAACAAACCCGCTTTCCAGCATCTGGGTCTGTGCTTGTTCAAGGGTCGAGCCGACGACATTCGGTATCGTATAGACGACTGGAGTTCTTGGACGTGTGAAGGTGAATATCAAGACACCGGAAACAATCAGGGCAATCACCAGAAAGGATATAATCGCAATCTTTCCGGCATCGAATCGCTTCTTAGGAGAAACAGCGGCTGCATTGGGATTGAACATCAGTGTTTTAGCGTTTTCATCGACTTCTTCATGGAAGACAAGCGGTTCATCGTTCTGATGCTCGCTGGATAACGCGACTTCAAGGTCCTGGTAAAACGCATGCGTATCAGGATAACGATTGATTTTATTCTTGGCAGTTGCCTTGGTAATAATGTTGTCCAACGATACTGGAAGCAAAGGATTTATTTTACGGATGGAGGGTATCTCCTCTTTCATGTGCTTCATCGCTATCTGAATCGGTGCATCTCCTCGGTGAGGAACCTGTCCGGTCAGCATTTCATACATAACAATTCCCAACGAATAAATATCCGACTGAAAACTGGCATTCTCACCGCGAGCGCACTCCGGCGCCAGATAGTGAACCGAACCCATGACTGAATCAGATTGCGTTAACTGCAAAGCATCAGAAGCCATCGCGATTCCGAAGTCCGTGACTTTCACTGTCCCGTCATCCTTGATCATGATATTTTGAGGCTTGATGTCCCGATGAATGATATCTTTATCATGAGCCTCACCGATGGCAGAAACCAACTGCTTCATGATATTCACAGCTTCCTCTTTTTCAAGTGCGCCCCTTTGAGTAATCAGTTGCTTCAATGTTTTTCCACGGATGTACTCCATGACAATATAATGCATGCCATGATCTTCACCCACATCATAGATTTCAACGACATTGGCATGATTGATTCCACTGGCTGCATTGGCTTCGCGCTGAAACCGTAACAAGGCGACTGGATCTGATGAGAGTTCCCCACGCAGCAATTTCAGAGCCACTTCACGATTCAGGACAGTATCCATTGCTAAAAAGACATCCGCCATACCGCCTTCACCGATTTTCCGAACAAGCAAATATCTATTTCTGATTATCTTCTCCATTATTGCTTATCCTTTCGTTTTAAAAGTGCCACTGAAATATTATCGAAACCTCCAGCATCGTTAGCCAGTTCAATCAGGACATCTGTTTTCTCAGACAACGACATTTTCCCGTTCAGCAATGTCCTGCGGATTGATTTGTCACTCACATAGCCATGCAGCCCATCTGAGCACAGCAGCAACATTTTCCAAGAATCTGCACTGATATCATAGAAGTCAATTTTCACCTCAGTTTCAATGCCTAGTGCGTTGGTCAAATAGTTCCGCTGAGGGTGATGATTTGCCTGCTCCTCAGTTAATTCACCATTACGCACCATATCAAAGACCAGACTGTGGTCAAAGCTTATCCGCTCCAGTTCATCATCATGTGTCAGGCTGTAAATACGACTATCTCCGATATTCACGGCAAGATATGCATTCTGAAAAAACAAGACAGCAACCAAGGTTGTGCCCATCCCACGGTAATTGATATTTTTTCTGGATTGCTGGAAAATAGTTCGATTGATGTCTTCAAGCCATTGCGTCATCGCATGACGCAGCTCAACCATTGAAGCCATTTTCGGAGATTGAACCACTTTCTCTTTAAGCAAGGAACAGGCCATTGAACTGGCAACTTCACCAGCACGGGCACCGCCGATCCCGTCACAGACACATAAAAAACCCAAGCCATCCTCTCTTATGTACGAGGCAATGCTGTCTTGGTTCTTTTCACGAACACGTCCTTGATCACTTTTAATCGACCATTCCATGAGTTTGTTTTCCTTTGGATTCATAGTTGGCACGTAATTGCCCACAGGCCGCATTAATATCACTGCCAAGTTCATGGCGAAGAGTCGCTTTGACCTTATTCTTCATCAAGGTATCGAAGAAGCGCATGGACGTCTTCACATCTGATTTTTGATAACCATGCTCACTGACAGGATTAGCACCTTGATTATTTTTCGTTACCTTTCGCGTG
>CALNCD010000071.1 GCA_937874965.1 uncultured Erysipelotrichaceae bacterium
CCACTAAACCTAATTGACTTATACGTTTGATCTCATCGATATTGGCTGTATCTAGAAAAAATTTCATATCTCTCCTTATTTTACATCTTCACTTCGTAATTCAAAGATTTTCAAGATTGTCTTAAACTCGTCTTTTGTTCCTGCATTCAGCAAGTAGCGGAAAATATCCGGATTGCATAGACACTTGTAGATCTGAAACAGCAGAAACACATGGCTGGTCTTATCCGGGATACTCAGGCAGACAATCAAACGGACTTTAATCTCATTGTCCAGAACGTCAATCGGTGTCTGGGTTCGGACCAGACTCACGCCAAGTTGCTTGGCACCGGCTTCTGGTCCGGCATGCGCAATCACGAACCCTGGAGAAAAGACGATATAGGGACCGTTTTCCTGGACCAATTCAATCATTTTATGAATGTACTCCGGCGTCAATGATTCGTCCTTCAACAGTAATTCTCCGGATTGACGAATCGCGCTTTCCCAATCGCTGACCTCTGAATCAAGGATCATGTTTTCATCACGCAACGCTTTATAGAAAAAGAGATCATGGCCATTATCCAAAGGTTCGTACTTTTTATTCAATTGATGCAAGTGAGACCCGAAATCATCCGATTCCTGCGTAATTGCCATATACTCTTCCAAGTACCTTTCGATATCACTGATGATTTCTTTCTGTTCGTTCAGAAGACTCATCTTTTCAATTTGGATTTCCAGTTTATCGATATCCACCTGGGAAAGCATCTGATTCACGTGCACAACGGGAATTCCCACGGATGCCAAAGGAACTGTCGAGATAATAAAGTCCACATTCAATGAATCATTGACTTTATACGAAGGCAGGATATCCGAGATTGTAATGTTGAAATACTTCATGACCCGCGCTTTCAGAAGCAGTGAGACACACCGTCCTGTCGGACAGACAATCACTGCGCTCAATGCTGTTTTATCCTGCTTTCTGCCTTCAATCACCGTCGCAATATGCATCGCAATATACGAGATGTCATTCTCTTCAATCCTACGATCCACGAGATCTTGGATACTATCAATATTCAGTTCGATACTCCTGAATATTTCCTCATACTTCTTTTTCAATTCTTTGCAGAAGGGATTGATTGAAACTTCTTTCTTATCCTTAATATATTGGATGGTCAATTCGATATGGTTGAACAGGTTCCGATAATTCTCATATCCAAACAATGAAATGATATCGAAATCCTGACAAACCTTCCAGATGAAAGAAGAAATCTTGATTTGCTCATCGGCACTTTTGCTTTCCGGATTACGATTCTCAAGAATAACCTGCAGCTGTTTCTCAACCATTGCTTTCTGCGTGCTCGACAGTTGATATCCAGGGACAGTATGTCGAACACAACGCTCCAGAAGCGATCCATCCGATCCCGGAAGTGTTCCTGAATGAGTCGGATTCATAATAATCCGTTTCACACTGATGCATAGATAGACCAAGGCTTCCTGAAAAACTTCATCGGTCATTTCAATGCGGTTCAGATCAGCATAGTCAATCAATTCACGGCTGAAATCATCCACATCAATCCCTGCAAATACCAGGCTATCCATTTGCTTCACCAGGAATGAATCGGTTCTTAACGGATGATTGCAGATCTGCTTCAGCGCATACTGACGCAGAATTGCTTCATCGCCTTTAACTCGAAATCCATGATTGGTCTTCGAGAAGAGGGCGAGATGCTCTGCCGCTAAATTATGTTTCAGTTCTCTTAAGTCACTGAGCACTGTACCGCGGCTCACCATCAATCGATCACAGATGTCGTTGACTGTCACATAGTTTTCCGCAAACAGCAGCATCAAGAATTCCAGAATATGCCGTTCATTCCTGGAAAGCTTATAGGTGACCAGACTTGTCTTTTTCAACAGAAGCTGGCTGCGCTGTTTCAGCTTATCCTCATCACTGACAAAGATCGTATCCTGATGGATGTGGATCAAGGCTTCGCCCAATTGTTCATTGAGGTCGTTGATTTCAGTCTTGACTGTTCTAACAGAGACATTGAATTCATTGATATACTGGGATAATGACATGTTTCCGTTGTTCTGAAGTCTGGTTAAGAGTATACTCTTTCTAAAATCCATTTCATCCTCCTCTATCAATAAATTCAGGCTATGTTAGTCCAATATCTTCTGCAAAGCGGCAATAAATGCGTTCTGGTTCAATTCAAACATCGCCTTTAACTGCTGACTGTCCTGAACCAGGTTGATGATTTTGGAAAGAAAGACCACCTGCTTGCCTTTTTCCTTGATGGCCAGATTGAAAACATAGTGCACCTTAACGGACTGTTCATTATCCTCCATGCTCTGAAAGGCAACAGGCTGTGTCAATCGCAATACTGAAACCGCGGTTTCATTGACGTATTCAGATTCAGTATGCGGTATCGCAACCGG
>CALNCD010000072.1 GCA_937874965.1 uncultured Erysipelotrichaceae bacterium
ATCCGGTCACCGCGCTGCAGTGCCTGTATCTTAATTGCAATTGTGCTGTTCTCATTCTCAAGATCCGCAATCTGCGTCTGTAATTCCTGTGTCTTGACCAGGTAATTCACCTGAATCGTCTTCAGAAAAGTCTGTGTCCCTAACCAAGACAGCAAAGACACAACAAACATCAGAGATACAATGCTCTGAACCCGAAGATGTCTTTGTTTTTTCTTACGAATGATTTTTGCCATAACTCTCTACCCCACTCTTTTCAATATTCTTAATTTCGCGCTCTGTGCACGATGATTCATTTCCAATTCGGCCTCACTTGCCAGAATAACTTTCCGATTCACTTCGACATAATTCATGGTCTGCTCAACCGACGGCAGCCGCCGATTCACTTTATCCGGCTGACTTACCTTTCGAAACGCCTGTTTAACCAAACGATCTTCCAAGGAATGAAAACTGATAACAACGATTCGGCCATTAACTGCCACCAGATCAATGGCATCTTGAAGCGCCCTTTGAATGCTATCCAATTCCTGGTTCACCTCAATCCTCAAGGCTTGGAACACCTGCTTGGCAGGATGCCCTTTCTGACGCAGCACTTTGGGAGGATATCCCTGCCGTATGAGATCGACAAGCTGAAATGTCGTTTCTATCGGTTCATGCTCACGAGCCTTCACAATCAGTCCGGCAATTCGGTTTGCATTGCGCTCTTCACCATAATCCCGGAAAATCCGAGTCAGTTCTTCTTTAGGATAGGTATTGATGACCTCATAAGCACTCATTGCCTGGGATTGATCCATCCGCATATCCAGGCGATGATCCAGCGAATAGCTAAAGCCACGGCTTTGATCATCAAACTGAGGGGAAGAAACACCAAGATCGAAGAGAATTCCATCAACTGCCTGGATACCCTGTTGATTCAGATGGGCTTTCATCGACGCAAAATTGTCATGAATCAATGTGACTTTATCCAGGTAGTCTTTGAGGACGACGCGGCTTTGCTGAATGGCCGTTTCATCTAAATCAAAGGCAAATAGATGACCGCCCTTCAATTGCTTCACAATTTCAAGGCTATGGCCGCCTCGGCCAAGGGTCCCGTCCACATAGATACCATTCGGCTGGATGGCTAGACCATCAATACATTCCTGCAACAGGACAGAGATATGTTCCATCAGAAGAACTCCGTGAGCTGCTCAGCAATATCTTCAAAATTTTCGCTAGCCTTTTCATAATAAGCGTC
>CALNCD010000073.1 GCA_937874965.1 uncultured Erysipelotrichaceae bacterium
CGCCAAGCACAGCCGAACTATTTAAGCAAATGATGATTAAATACAGAGAATAGTGAGTCCTTAGGACTCACTATTGATGTTTATGGCGAGGATTCTTTTTACCGGTAATCGACGTCACTTCAATTTTAAACACGCAGACCCGATTGAAGACACTTTCATTGAATGAGAACGGACCTTCGAAGCCATAGCGTTCCAATAACAGGTCAAGACCGCGCTTTTTCTCATCGATTGCTTCAACAAATCGAACCCGTCCCTCCCCCATGACAGAGATGTACTCAGTTGTTGTCGAACAACGGACTTCATCTTCATGAATCGTCAACGCTTCATCCATTTCAAAAGTAATTGATTCAACTTCCTTCAAAAGCTCAATTTTCCGGCCGACCGGTGCCGAGTGAAGATAGAACGTCAACGCCTCGCCGTCCCGCTGATACCCATAGTTCATCGGTACAATATAGGCTTTGTTGTTTTCAACCAAGCCTAGACGGACAATGCTGCACTGCAGAATCAAGGATTCAATTTCTTCGATATCTATTACTTCACGATCAAAACGGCGCATTAGTCAACCTCCCTTAGGTTCAGATGGTACATTTCGGTATGGCTTTGTTTCGGCAAGAGCGTGACACAGTACGGCTTTGACTGCAAGGAATCCGTATCGCTATCCAACCAAGGCAGGCCTAGCCACGGTTCAAGACATAGATAAGGTGCTTGCGTATGAGGCATGCTCCAGATGGCCAGCACCGGGTAAGAATACCCGAACTCGAGATACATCTTAGAACCTCTGTTTTTCAAAGCGACTGATCGCGATTGAACCTCATCAAAAATCAAAGCATCGTGGTCAAACAACGAATGCGAAAGATTCAGCACGCGAGGCGATGATGACACCGAATAGGTATCAGAGCGTGAATATGGCTTTCCTTCATGATAACGTAAGGATTGCATTGAAATGTCCTCTGAAAACTCGAGGTAGTAATCATCCATGACCTCATCCTCATTCCATGGGCAGCGAATTCCAGGATGTCCGCCCAATGTGAACGGTAATTCCTGATTCCCGGTATTGATGACCGTATAGGCTGTTTCAAATCCGCTCTCCAACAATGTGTGCTTCACCTGAACACAGAATTCAAATGGATACATTCCCAGAGTATAGGATGTTTCGGTAAACTGAAGCGTAATGGATGAATCATCTTCACTTACCAGCTGTGCTTCCAAGTCGCGTAAGAAACCATGCTTTGTCATCGGGTAGGCAATACCCTTGTAGCGATATTCCCCCTTCCCTGGCTGCCCGATAACCGGAAACAAGATGGGTGCGTGACCTTTCCAGAAGGCAGGATCACCGTTCCATAGGTATTCTTTGCCGTTGCGGCAATATGAAAAA
>CALNCD010000074.1 GCA_937874965.1 uncultured Erysipelotrichaceae bacterium
ACCGTTTCCAACGCATCCCCGGAGATTACTTTAACACAGACTTCATTCTGCTTGAAGAAATTAAGCGTATCAGCGACTTCATTCCGGATCGGGTCAAAGATGACAATGACGGCAATCGGTTTCAAGTCCAGTATTTCATCTTCATTTTTCATTGTCATCCGTGAACGCGCAACCAAAAGGATCCTCGCTCCTTTTTCCTGTTCTTTAATGATATCATCACTTAGAATATAGTCTTTAAGAACAAATGATGGAGCACCCACAATAATTGTGCCGATATCCTTTAAACAGATTGCTCCCCACTTTCGTTTTGATGAAAACGGAAAACCTTTCACGAAGCCAAAGTGCTTTTCAGTGCCGTAATAATCTTTCAAGGCATAAAACGTTGAGTTATTATCTTTTGAATATGCCAGATAACTTTGCATGATATCTTCAACACGAATAGCCCGATCCATTTCTTCGACTTGAGTAACCCTCATCTTCCCTTGCGTCAAAGTTCCTGTTTTATCAATGCAAAGAACATCAATCTTGGATAAAGTTTCAATGCTGTACATATCTTGAACCAAAGTATCCTTCTTGCCAAGACGGACCACACCAAGACCCATGGAAAGGCTCGTAAGCAAGATCAAGCCTTTCGGAACCAGATCCAGAAGAGCAGTGGATGTGTTTGCCACTGTTGAGTGAAGTCCTTGCCCCCGCAGAATCATCGATTCAAAAATAAGCAAAGCACCAATAGGGATGATCAACGCACAGGCAATCTTGGATACTTTATTGAACGTATCCATCAGTTCTGAATGAGTCACTTTCTGTTTACGTGCCTCCGCAGTGATCTTATAGGCATAATTATCTTTTCCAACACGATTGACACGGCAGTAAGCACCACCGCTTACAACATAACTTGCAGAGAGAAGCTGCTGCGAGGGAAACTTTCGAACCGAATCAGATTCCCCGGTCAGCATTGATTCATCCACTTCGATCTCATCGTCAAGCAAAATACTGTCAGCCGCAATCTGATTTCCGGTTTCAATATAAATAATATCATCAATCACAATTTCATCATTCGGGATACTGATAATCTGTCCATCGCGGAGAACTCTTGATTTAAGCGAAATAATCAGATTCAGCGACTCAACTGTCTTCTTCGCTTTCACCTCCTGATAGGAGCGGATACAAATGTTCATTATAATCACATTGACAAAAAAAAGACTGGTGTATTCCTTTACAGCAAAAAGAAAAATAGCAATCACAAAGTTATAGATATTGAAAAAGTTGAAGGCATGTCCAAAAATAATCTGTCCGGTTGACTTAATAATCGGTTTGGGGGAAATATTGACATGACCTTCCTGGATTCGTTGGTTTACCTCATCCTGTGTAAGTCCTTTAATATTTTCTGGCATAAAGCATTTCCTATTCTGGATATCATTATACCATACTTCATATTTTGTCTGGGTAGATTTTTATTCTATAGAGTTTCTGAACCGAATATGAGAATATCGCATTGTATCGAGAAAGAAAGTATCCCACCTCAAGTATGATCGATTCCTGAATTTGAAAAGACCTGATGACAAAGGTTGAATTGCGCATGAAAAAGACTTGGAAATATCTAGTGATTTAAAAAATGTCGATGCCAATGGTAACAAAAAGGCTGCTGCCATCAAGCTGAACTGCACGATACGAGCAGTAAATCGGCTGATTCAGCTGCATCAGCCAGAAGATAAATCGGATTTTCAGCATAGAAACAGAGTACTTGGTGATTGAAGTATTCGATGGCCATTATACAGCAGGCAACGAGAAGATTTATGCTTTGGAGAAAATCGAGAACAATGAGCTTCATTCTTGAAACTTCAAAGGTCAACCAGCCGTGACCAAAAAGGCAATCCAGTCCATCCTGCATCCGTGGGAAGCCACGTCATTCCAAGCGTTCTAAACCAAACAAAAACACCGCGAAGATTTCGGTGTTCATGTCTAGCTTTCTTTGAGATGTTTTCATTTTTGGTTGATAGGCTTACATCAGGAGATTAGCCGCAAGGCATGGCAGAAATTGACAAAACGCACTGACAAAGCATCAAAGACGTAGAATTAGCTCACTTAAGTCAATATCATCATTCGTCTGATAAGCACACCTGTACTGATGCGGTGTTTGCTTGACCAGTTCTTTGAACCGTTGGATAAAATGAGATTGATGCGTGAATGCTAGAAGACTTGATATTTCCAAAGATGTCTTATGGGTGTACGCCAACAGCAGTTTTGCCTCATTGATTTTTGCATGGATAATGTATTCGCCAACAGTGATCTGCATGTGCTTCTTAAATAAACGAGAAACATAGCTCGTTGAATAATTCATGAATTTAGCAATATCCGTCAGCGACACCGGCTCATAAAGATGTGAGTCAATATACTGCTTAATCTGATTGATGGACATAGGCATTGTTTCTAAATGATTTTTATGAATTAACTCTGTAAACCGCAAGATGATGGATTCAACAAAAACCATGGCATCCACAGCTGTATGCTGCTGCATTGCCAGTCTTATCAGGCTGTCTGATAGGAGAAATGATTTTGCCGGAAGTACACCTTCATCAATAGCCACCCGAGTCAATATAGCAATCAGACAGATACTTTTAATGGTTACATCAACCGTCTTGTCAGCAAATATCATCTCGCTGTTCCGCTGTTTAAACTCCATGAACAACGACTTTATATTCGCAATCTTTCCTTTCCGGATATTATCAATCAGCAACGTTTCAATCACAAAACTCTGCTCATGGTTCTCAATTCTTTTTCGAAAGAAGAATTCCAGATTCTGCTGGCTTAAGCTCATATTGCGTATCATATCACGTTCCAGGAACTGAATTCTGCTTAAATCGAGTTTTGCTTCATTGATAAGGACATACATCAGCTGGACATATCCGATCATTGTTTGGCAACCATTCAATTCTTCATCCATGGAATTCTCCTGAATGATCAACCCTAAGTAGACGCCGCTTGTTTTATCCTTAAAAAGAGAGATATAATCATGATTACTAAAACAGATCATCGCATCAAAAATCGATTCATCAAAAAATTCAGGTAATCTCTCAATTGCCCGGCACGTCATTTTGCTTGGATGCAATTCGCTTAACCAGTCCCCATTTGAGCCTAGCGCAAAAAAGAACATCGAAGATGAGTCGGATAGCATGTGCTGAATCGCAAGGTAATCTTTCATAAGCCCTCCTCACTGTCAATCATAGCATATAAAAAACAAACAGGACAAAGACACCTCTATCTTTGCCCTGCATCATTAAAGGTCTCTCCCGTTCGTTTTAATAACGTTTTGGTACCAATAATAACTGTCTTTCTTGAACCGTTTCAGACTGTTAAGGCGATGATCGTCTCGGTCAACATAGACAAACCCATATCTTTTCTTGTAACCATTCAACCAACTCAGAAGATCGGTGAAACTCCACGTACAGTAACCCAGAACCTTGACTCCGTCGGTTATGGCTTCCTGAACTGCATGAATATGCTGCCTTAGATAATCAATGCGGTAGACATCATGAATGCTTCCATCGTCTTCCAGAACATCAAATTCGCCCAATCCATTTTCAGTAATCAATAGCGGAAGATCATAGCGGCTGTCAATACGACGCAAGCCAATATGGAGGCCTTCCGGATCAATCGTCCAATCCCAATTGGTCTTTTCAAGAAAGTCATTGGGTATCGTTTTGAAAATACCTGGAATACCCATTCCACCGGCGGTACCTTTCTTGCCGTTGAAATTAGCGGGTTTCCGTTCGATCTTTTCTTCAAGCCCCATCGTTGAAACCGTTGTCGACTGATAGTAGTTAACCCCCATGAAATCTGCAATCCCCTGTTTTAGAAGCAGCTCATCGCCTGCTTCCATTCCAATATCCAGGCCGAATTTCGCAAGTTGCTTAATAACTGTTTTCGGATAAGTCCCCCTTGCATAGACATCCATCCAGAAATCTGCTGTCAATGCACTGAAATCCTCGTTTGCGATAACCGACAAGGGATTGCTGTCTGCAGCATAGGATGGTGAATACGCAAAACTCGGTCCGATCTTGCCTGGATATCCTTTTGCCTTGAATGCTTTGATGACAGATGCATTTGCTAGATTGACAATATGGTTGACCCGCAGTCCAAGCGCTGGATTTTTTTCACCAGGAGGGTGCAAGGCGCTTAAATAGCCATTCATAACAAAAACATTCTGTTCATTCACTGAAACCCAGTACTTAACCTTGCTGGAATAGGCTTCAAACAATATCATTGCATAGTTCGTGAAATCATCAATAATCTGCCGGGACTCCCACCCGCGATATTCATCATACAACGCCTGAGGAAGATCCCAATGATAAATCGTGATGATAGGTTCGATGTCATTCGCAATCAATTCATCAATCAGCTGATGATAAAAACGTAGACCTGCTTGGTTCACATCACCTTTTCCATCAGGAAGTATCCGGGTCCAAGCGATTGAGAACCGATAAGCCTTCAATCCCATTTGTGCCATCAGCGCAACATCTTCTTTAAACCGATGATAATGATCTACCGCAATATCACCATTGGTTCCTTCAAATGTCTTACCCTCAAGCTTCGTATAGGCATCCCATACTGAAACACCTTTCCCATCTTCATCAGATGCCCCCTCAACCTGATAAGCAGCTGAAGCGGATCCCCAGAGAAAATCTTCCGGGAAATCGTCTAGTTTTCGATAATTCATAGTCCCTCCTTCAAGGCAGATACGGATAACAATCTTTTATTTTCAGAAACAAGCCAAGCGGATCAATGCATTTCCTTGAACCAACTCGAGCTGCCCGAAGAACGAAGACAGACTTCATTCATCGAAGCAAACTCAGGTTCACGTATGCCTCTATCGCAATTGAACCAGCTTCCCTTCATGCAAAGGCTAACCTATTGGTTAGCCTTTGCAGCGTCACACTCAATTTTGTATTCTTTATTATCTGCAATTCTAAAGAATGGATACCAAACAGCGACGCTTACTGCCAAAGCAACTAAAGCGATTAAAACAAATTGAACACCGCCGGTTACAAATGCTTTCAATACAGCATTGGTTGTCCATGGCAATCCTTGGGCAATAATCGGATTATAGGTAATCGTAATCAGTTTACTCATCAAATACCCGCTAAGTCCCATCAGCAAAGGCGAAAGCAGCATCGGGAAGAAGAAGTACGGGTTCATGATAATCGGCATTCCGAAAATTAACGGTTCATTGATATTAAAGAGGCTAGGAACAGCACTGAGCCTGAACATCTGCTTGTAACGTGCTGACTTTGCTCCAATCATTGCGATGATCAATCCCAATGTACCGCCCTGTCCGCCGAATCCTGTCCCGCAAGCAAGTCCGATAATCACGATATTCAAGTATGGAATCGGCGCACCTTGCATTGCAGCCACAATATTTGCATATGTCACAGTAACGAGCATTGGCGTCAATATACTGTAGATGACCTGCGGATGAATGCCGAAATACCAGATGACATTAGCAAGTGTCAGAGCAAAGATCAAGAACGCAGGCTGTGATACCAGGCCGAGCAATGGTGTCTGAATCATTACCGTAATGAAATTGAAAATATTACCGTAATTTGAAAGGAACGGGGCAAAAGCAAAGGCAAGACGAATCAGGAAAAAGACCGCGAAAATCAACCCTGCAAGGATAGATGGACGTAATGATTCCGATACATTCAAGGGTACCGATTCCGGCATTTTGATAACGATATTCTTATCATTGAAGAACTTATAGAGACGGGCCGTCAGATATCCAACCAAGATCGCAACAATTATTCCTTCTCCGCCTGTGTATGTTTGTGAGATAGCATTCAGTGCGGTCTGACCGGTTACAGTCACCTGCTGAGGAAAATCACTTCCCAAGACTCCCTGAAAGCTGTACAGGACATAGGAGAGCGGCATCAATAGAATGAAACCCGCAATCGCCAGCAATCCGGCAATCTGAGGATTATAGGACGATGTCCTTTTCGTGTAGGCATACGCAAAATTAAAGACAACATAGATTGAGATAACATACAGTGCAGCTCCTTGAACTGCAGCAAAGTGAGGTGTCAGCCCAATAGTTCCAAGCCACTTTATCCAAGATTCAACCGGAAAGTTTCCGATGATAAGCAAGATTGCAGCTCCAAGCGTAATCGGCGTTGTTTTCACAAATGCATCTGTCATTGCCATAAAGAACGGACTGCCTGACATGAAGTTGGCAACCGGCCCCAGAAATTTATCCAGGAATTTTTCGAGTGTTTTCATTTTTTCTCCTTTTACAGTTTCCCTGTCGCAATAAAACGTTGATACCAATAGAACGAATCCTTACGGTATCGATTCAAATCTTTCAAATCAAACTCATCTCGATGAACATAAATTAAACCATAACGTTTACGCATGCCTTCATGCGTGCTTACCAGATCAATCGCACTCCATGGACAATAGGCAATTACCTTTACACCTTCATCCCTAGCCTGCTGAAGCATATCAATATGTCTCTTGAGATAGTCAATCCGGTATGGATCATGGATCCTGAAGTCCTCTGTAAGCTCATCTTTTGCCCCAAGTCCGTTTTCTGTCACCATGATCGGCAAATGGTAACGGCTCGCAACTTCATGCAAAGTCGTTTTGAATCCAAGCGGATCAATCTCCCAACCGAACTCCGTCGTTTCCAAAAACGGATTCTTAACCGATTTGAAGAATTCCTTCAACCCTAATCCTCGTTGCTGATCCCCATCTTCAGCTGTTACCTCATCTGAGTTCGCTTCAACGCTCATCGTATTATAATAGTTCAAGGCAATATAATCACAGCAGCCTTCTCTCATATCGACTCGGTCTTGCTCTGTAATTTCAGGAACTGCATCCAGTTTTTCCAGAATTGTCATCACTTGATGATTATAAAGGCCATAGACAGCAGCATCAAGATAGAACCAGTTTCTAAAAGCATTGAAGTACTGAGCAGCCAATTGATCTTCAGGTTCTGCTGAAGCGGGATAGGCTTGCGCAATATTGGGAGCCGGGCCAATCACACCAGGGAAGTTCCCCTGATGATACATCCTTGTAACCCTTGCCTGTGCGACAAACATATGATGATTTTCCTGATAAATCTCTTTCATTGTTTTCTTGCCGCCATACAGCTTAGGACCGACAAGCGTCATCATATTCTGTTCATTAATCGTCAGCCAGTACTTGACCTTCTCTCCATATTCACGGAATAAGAGAGCACAGTACTGCTCAAAGGCGACAATAGTCTGTCGGTTAGACCATCCCCCGTTTTGACTCAAAGCAGCCGGAAGATCGAAATGAAAGACAGTCACAATCGGAGCAATGCCTGCTGCGGCAAGTTGATCCAATAGCCGGTGATAGAAGGCTATTCCAGCAAGATTCGGCTCACCGACACCATCCGGAAGAATACGGGTCCATGCAATCGAGAAACGATAGCTTTGCAATCCCAGCTCTTTAAAAAGTGCGATATCCTCTTCAAACCGATTATAGTGATCCGCAGCTACTTTAAAGTCCGTGGTTCCTTCAGGCACAGAACGAATATCCTGTACAGACATCCCTTTCCCATCCTGGTTGTACGCCCCTTCAACCTGATAAGCGCTCGTTGAAGCACCCCACATAATATCCTGATCCAGAATCTTATTTTTAATCATACAGCATCTCCCCTTTCGCCAGCATATATACTGATCCGATAATACCGCTGTTATGTGAATGCATGCTTGCTTCCAGTGTCGGCATGACTTCTAATGGAAGAGCATTCTTCTCTCTGCAGATTTGAAGATAGAAGTTCCTGACCATCTGCACAAAGTCCTGATTATGACTGATACTTCCACTCAACAGGATACACTCAGGTCCAAATGTTACAGCAAGATTATGAGCTAATAACGCATTCTTATACGCCAGCTCACTGACGACCAATTCAGCCAACGCATCATTTTGCTTCCGTCTAAGCATAATTTCTTCAAAATTTCTTGTCTTCGATTGCGTCAATTGGCTGTATCGCCGGCATCCCCCCGCGACTACACCGCATTGTGCCGCAACAGTGTTAACCACATGCAACTCACCGCTTAAAGCATAACTCATCCCAAATTCGCCGGCCAATCCATTGTATCCCTCATAGAGTTCATGATTGATAACAATGCCGCCACCTACAGCAGTTCCTAAAGTGATGCAAATAAAATTCGCAAGATCCTGTCCCTTTCCTACCCACCGTTCAGCCATACACACTGCATTCGCATCATTCATCATGGTAATCGGCAAATCGACCGCCTTTTTC
>CALNCD010000075.1 GCA_937874965.1 uncultured Erysipelotrichaceae bacterium
CATAGACTTCTGATTGATTGTTTTCAATACTGGCAACTATACTGCCATTCCATCCACTGATAGTTACTGTGTCGTCTCGCTTCAGTAGTTTTCCATACTCTTGATAGATGTTATAGGTATCATTCATTTTCAGAATGACGGTATTCGCTTGATTTTTATCAAGCAGGTAATTTATTTCCTGGTTCGATTTATGGTAGTATTCCTCTTCATGCTGATATTCAACATAAGAACAGGCATTGTTATTGGACTGCTTGGTTTCAACTTGCTGACGCAATCCTTCAAAAGTCTCCTTAAGAACGGCATCATCGACCACATCAACTGACACTACATGATCAGACCAAATGTCAAAGTGATAGTCTTTTGTATCCTGGATTGTTTGCTTAATCCTGTCACCTTCAGCATCATACGCATATGTATAGATGTACTGACCTTCTGTACTTTCAATCAGATTTGAGAACTCATCATAGCGGTATATCGAAACCGTTTCCAGACCATCAATGGACTCCGATAGTTAATAATCGGCCTATATCTGATCCCCACTTCCGAATGACTTCAACAATTCTTTCCAGGACATTCCATCCCCTTGCCGTTCATTACTGGGCCTCAGCGTCATTGGCCAGACGAATCCCTTCTGGATTAATCGTGATTTTCTTTTGCTTGTAAAGCGTGCCGATTGCCCTTTTGAATGCGGCTTTACTGAGGTTAAAGGTTTCAACAATCCTTCGCGGATCGCTTTTATCATTCAGCTCACAGAAGCCATCATGAGCCTTGAGATATTCAAGAATCAAGATACTGTCCTGATCCATCACCAGATAGGCATGCTTGCGGCTTTTAATCACAAGTACCCCCTCAGGTGTAATGGATTCCACATAGCCTGATACATGCTGTTTAAGCTTTAGCTGATTATGGTCATTCGATTTTGACAGTATTCCTTGATAGCAGTCATCCACGGCAACCAATCCCTGATTATTGTCATCCAAAGCATAGATTGTGCCTTGAACAAAGTCATTGAGCCGATACGTTGAATCTGTCTTGAGAAATGGGGTAATCTTCATCGTTGCCAGCAAGCGCCGAGTAATATCTTCCACTAAGGCAACCAGGACATGATCACCGGTTTTTACTTTGGACACCTGTTCTTGGAAGGGCAAAAACAAGTCCTTCTCCAGTCCCCAATCCAGAAAAGCTCCGACAGAATTCACATCAATCACCTCAAGCCGCTTGACCTCATGCCAAAGAATCTTGACTGGATTAATGGTTGTAATCAAGCGATCATCTGAATCCCGATACAGAAAAACACGCAATTCATCGCCTGCTTTTGCCTTCTTGTCAACTTGCCGGATCGGCAGAAGAATATCGTCATGCGCTGCTTCATCATCATTGACATAGGCACCGATCGGTGTTATCCGCTGTATTTTTACGGTTTGCCACACCCCTAGTTTCAACATAGTCATACTCCTTTGATTGTCCATCTATCATAGCAGAAAAACCCATAAAAAAGAATGAGGGATTCCTCATTCTCCGTTATTATTTAGCTTTGCCTTGGTTCGCTACAGCTTCCATCTTCTTCGCAAGTTCATCCTGATTTCCCAGGTAATACTTATCGATAATCTTAAAGTTATCATCAAATTCATACACCAATGGGACACCGGTTGGGATATTAATCTTCAGGATTTCATCTTCACTCAGGTCTTCAAGGTACTTCACCAATGCCCGCAGTGAATTTCCATGAGCAGCGATAAGAACACGCTTGCCTGCAGCAATCTGCGGCTTGATTTCCTGTTCCCAATATGGAATAACCCGTTCAATAGTCGTCTTCAGGCTTTCCGTCAATGGAAGCAATTCTTTCTTTTCATTGCGGTATTGTTCCTGATTGTGCGGTGCACGTTCATCATCAGCTGAAAGTTCTGGAGGGGTGATATCGAAGGAGCGTCTCCAAATCAACACTTGTTCCTCACCGTACTTAGCAGCGGTTTCTGCTTTGTTTAATCCCTGCAAGGCCCCATAATGTCTTTCATTCAAACGCCAGTCCTTGATGACAGGCAACCATTCACGATCCATTTCCTCAAGAATAAAATTCAAGGTATGGATAGCCCGTTTCAAATACGATGTATAACAAAGATCAAAGTCATAGCCGCCTTCTTTCAACAGCTGACCGCCATATTTGGCTTCTTCAACCCCTTTTTCAGAAAGTTCAACATCGGTCCATCCTGTAAAGAGATTGAGTTTGTTCCATTCACTTTCACCATGTCGCACAACGACTAATTTCATGTTTTATTCCTCCATTAATAGTCTCATTTTACACCATCCCTGAAAAGAATACCAGAAGCAGAGACGACTTCCTTCGGGAAAACGGATGGAATCCGTTATGGTTTCATAAAGCGCTCAATCAACTGCGCCTTTGCCTTCGCTTCAAGGGAATCATCCAATGGCTCTAAGCGTGTTTCTTCAGCAAGCGAATGCCGAAGAATATAATCCGCTAATTCCGGATTCTTTGAAAGCAGAGATCCATGCATATATGTTCCGATGACCTGTTTATCCAAGAACCCTTCCAGGCCGCTGTTAAATGAGTTCCCATGCCCGAAGCGAACCCTTCCCAGGGTTTGCTTGACTCCGACGGTCTGTCCGCCATGATTCTCGAATCCAACGAGCGTTATCGGCTCGCCATCCAAAACGGTATCCACGACAAGATTCCCGATACACCGCTTTGAATCACCGCTTTCAGTATGATAATCAAACATGGAGACACCCTCAATCCGCTGATGGAACTGATCCTCGTAATACGTCCCGAACAGCTGGTATCCGCCGCAGATCAATACAAAGAAAGTTCCTTGATCATACGCCTTCTGAAAATCAGCCTTCCGGTTGAGACAATCTTCATAGATATACCGCTGTTCAGAATCAGGACCTCCGCCCATGTAAATCAGGTTATAGCAAGAAAGGTCAATGACATCATTGACATTGAGTTCATCAATTTCAGCATCGATTCCCCGCCAGGCCAGACGCTGTTTCAGAATCATCAGATTCCCCCGATCACCATAGAGATTCATTTCTTTCGGATAAAGCCATAGAATTCGATAGGTCATAATGCTATTTTCTCCAGTTCTTTACGGGTCGCCTGCAAGGCTGTGTAATTCGATAAGACAAAACTGTCCATATCATACGTACTTAACGCTTTTACAGCCTCAGCCTTGTCTTCAATAACCGCAATCCGGGACATATCAAACCCCGTATACCTGAAACGGATTGCCATGTCATATGCCCGCTTGCCGCTGCAGAGAATCATCTGGGTGGAAGGTGTAATCAAGTCCTGATAAGGGGTATCCCAGATCCAGGAAACATCTGTTCCGTCAGCATCATTATCATTGAGAATGGACAACAGGACATGGTCATGGTTATACCGCCGGACAAATTTAATAATTTCACTGGCTCCCGCAGGATTTTTCGCAAGGTTCAGGATACAGTTCCGTCCCTCACGAATCGTAAAGGACTCCATCCGTCCGTTTTCCAATCGAAATGAAGCAAAGACCTGACGGGCTGTTTCAGGATCAACATCGAAGCAGGACGCCACGCTCAAAGCCGCTAATTGGTTGAAGACAGAATACGTCAGATTATACATCAGCGGATACGTCTCCCCATTCAGTACGAAACGGTTTTCACTTAAACTCACCTGTGTTGCGAGCAGATCCGGACGCCGCATCAGATCCGTATGCTCAGGACATGCGTAAACACCGATATGTGAATAATACCGTGCACTGTAGACCAACTCTTTGAAACAGAGAGGGCAGCGGGTTCCCTCACCGATTTCAGAATCCTTCGATATAATCTCCGCACTCGGCTCAACCCCGTAATTCAGGCGGGTTGCCAGAGGGGCACTTAAGGCAAGACGATTGACATTGGGGTCATTGCTGTTGAGAATCAAACGGCCCGTATAGGATTGCAGCTTCTTCTCAAACAAAGCAATCAAAGTATCCATTTCTCCGACCCGATCCAGCTGATCCCTAAAGAAATTATTGATGACTAGCATAGTGGGATGAATGACATCCACGAGTTTCACAACCGTTAATTCGTCCACTTCACAACATAAAATATCACCCTTCAGCCGTCCTGAAAGGGTTGCTTTATCAATCATGGTGGATGCGAGTCCCCAATCTAAATTATCACCGTAATGATTACAGACCACTGCATAGCCTGAATGAATCAGCAGCTGGCTGGTAATGTTATTGACACTGGTTTTCCCATTGGTTCCGGTAATGAAAATACGCTCCTTCGGGTAGCTCAAATGAGCAAATAACTGTGGATCAATCATCAAGGCCAAACGACCAGGCAAAGTGCCGGCCCGATAACCGAATCCTTTCATAGCCCACTGAACTGTTTTTGCGACCAATACCGCCAAAGATGTACGCATAGGCAAAAAGCCTCCTTTTTTAAGAGATCAGCACATACAATGCCGACTAAAGACTTAAAATCAGCTGAATCTCTCCCGAGGGATTGTTTCAGCTGTCGTCATTCCATGGCACTAACCATCCGTATCATGACACTGTCTTTGAGAACACAACTGAATCCAAAGCAGAAACAGAAATGTTTACCTGTACTTTATCATAGATTGATGGCTTTGTTTAGTCTTTTATACCCTATTCTTCAACAGGGTTATTCTCCAATTCAACCCGCTGAGCAACCCCATCAACGCGAAGATGAAGCATCGACCCGTTCTGGGTTTGACGCTGGGCGCTGAGTGAACCTACTTTGCTTTTCTTGGTTCCCTCATCCACAAAAGTCGAACTCATTCCGCTCAAGTTGACATCATAGCCTATTGCCCGAGCATTTAGAACCCTCACATCACTGTTCACTCCAGCGACCTTCACATCACAGTCGGCATTTTCAGCCAGCGAGAGGACCATCTCATTGTTTACCCCGTTGATTTCAACATCCTGAGCGGTATTCAGAAGTCGGGCTGTCGTATTTGCTGCATTCACTTCCAACCGGAAACTGACCGGATTAAGATTCAAGGTTGCATCTGCTGTATTCAATTTCACACGTTGCAGACCCACAATCAAGTCGTCCAGGGTTACCTTGATCTGTGCACAGTTTACTTTGAGTTTACCGGTAAACCAGGTCGGGATGAACAACACCAGCGTTTCAATTGTATAACGCTTGTACTGGAATGCCCCTTCGATGATATCCCGGGGAAACTGACAGATCCATTTCGTTCCTTTTTCTTTCGCTATCAGCTCCTCAACCTGTCCGCTGCACTCCAGGCGCAGTTCATCCTGATCATGACGTTTAATCTCAAACGACTTCACCCCGATAACTCGCAATTCGATCCGATCCAAGCTATGGTTTGCGGTCGTGAAAATCTTGTGCTGTGTATTCATATGTTACCTCCATCACCAGTGTACCTCTTCAGCTCCGCAAATCCACTAAAAAAGGTGTAAAGGGTTGATTTTTACACCTAAGTGGTTATTCGCGGATCTGTCCATGTCCTGTCACAATATACTTATAGGTCGTTAATGCTTCCAACCCCATCGGACCCCTTGCATGCAGTTTTTGCGTACTGATTCCGATTTCCGCCCCTAGACCGAACTCTGCACCATCACTGAAGCGCGTTGAAGCATTGACATAAACAACAGCAGCATCAATGTGCTGGCAGAACTGCTTCGCATGATCTGGATTCTCTGTAAGAATCGCATCGGAGTGCTGGGTATGATAGCGGTTGATGAAAGCAATTGCTTCATCCAGAGAGCCCACGGTTTTCAAGGCAATGATGTAATCCAGGTATTCACGGCCATAATCATCTTCACCGGCCTCCTGAATGTCATCGCTCAGGGCTTGAACCTCATGGTCTCCCCTTACTTCCACCCTGTTCTTGAAACGCTCCATCAGCATCGGAACAAATGCTTTTATCTGGCTGCGATGAATGACAACCTTTTCAAGTGAATTGCAGACACTCACCCGCTGGGTCTTCGCATTATCCACAATTTCAAGTGCCCTGGAAAGGTCAGCCGTTTCATCAATGTACACCATGCAGTTACCGGCACCGGTTTCAAGAATTGGAACACGTGCATTGTCAACGACATAATTAATGAGCGATGCACTTCCCCGAGGAATCAATAAATCAATCACCCCGCGCATCTCCAGCATCGCTCTGACCCCCGCCCGATCCGTATCAGAGCACAGAACCACCATATCCGGATTGACACCCAAAGTAAGTAAGCCATTCCGCAAGATCTGGACCAAAATCCGATTGGTATGCACTGCTTCCTTGCCACCGCGCAGATAGACGCTGTTGCCGCTCTTATACGCCAACGCAAACGAATCGACGGTGACATTCGGCCTTGATTCATAAATCATCGC
Organism: uncultured Erysipelotrichaceae bacterium; assembly: GCA_937874965.1. Classification (GTDB taxonomy): domain Bacteria; phylum Bacillota_I; class Bacilli_A; order Erysipelotrichales; family Erysipelotrichaceae; genus CALNCD01. The sequence goes on from CALNCD010000075.1 coordinate 6,352, forward strand.
AATTAATCCGAACCCCACTGAAACCTGCTCAATAACCAATCCATTGGCAAGGGTCTTTGTCTCCAGTGTCCTGCCCGCAACGCCTGGCTGGGCGCTGACCTGACGCAATGAATCTGCTAAACCATCAATACGCTCATTAGTCAGCCGCAAGCGATCTTTCATCGCTGCGGAAAGATCAGCTGCCGCAAGAATATCCTTCTGGTTTTCCTCCAGGATGCCCTCACGATGCCTGATCAGTTCATCCGCTAAGAAAAGAAGATGCGTATTGCGGTCCTGATCGCTCAATTCATACTGTCCTTGCTGTGCAGCCTTCGCACGAAGCGCCTCTTCACGATATCCCATACATTCCTCCTAAGTCAGATAATCATTGATATCATACTCTGGATCCTGATGGGCGGCAAAGAAGGTTCCCACCGCTTTGCCAGCAAAGATATCCGTCAGGATATCCATCGAATCCCCGCTGGCGATGATGACATCTGCACCGGCATTGGACGCAATTCGCGCAGCATCCACTTTGGCGCTCATACCGCCGCTCCCTAAACCAGATGATGATGTCTCCTTGGCCATAGCCATATGAACCTGTTCAACCGCATCCACTTCACCGATCAGATGCGCTTCAGGATTGATCCGCGGATCATCGGAATACAGACCATCAATATCAGAGAGCAGAATCAAGAGATCAGCTTTGATCATGGAAGCAACAAATGCCGAAAGATGATCATTGTCACCAAATTCAATTTCATAGGTTGCGACCGTATCATTTTCATTCACGACGGGGATAGCTTTCATCCGCAGCAATTCCTTGAATGTATTGTCTGCATTGACATAGCTTAAAGGATTCAGAAACGAATTCTTGGTTAACAGGATCTGAGCAGTCAACTGTGAATACTGTGAAAAAAGCCGCTGGTAGGTCATCATCAGTTTTGCCTGACCGATTGCTGCCAAGGCCTGCTTCTTGGGCATCTGTGACGGGATTGCATGATACCCGACTTCTTTGCGGCCCACTGCCTGTGCTCCAGAAGAAACCAGAACGACCTCTTTCCCCTGATGAGATAAGTCACACAAAAAACGAACCAACTGCTCCATCTTGTTGTAATCCAACGCCCTTGTCTTTGGATGAGTCAACGATGAACTTCCGATCTTGACCACAATCCGCTGCTTATCCTTAATTGATGAACGATTTCCCATACTCACATCCCCCGAGTTTCCTAAAGTTTACCTCTTTTGCGGACGCTTGTCATCTGAAAAACAAAGGGAAGCGAAAAAAAGGGGGGAAATCCCCCGAAAATACGCAAACCATGACTAAAACCGCATTGAATTCCTCCAAAAAACATTAGGCAATCCTAGAGAATCATCTTTCCTGCTTTTCAGAACTGCAGCAGCCATCAATAGAAGAAACTACCCCTCTACCCGTACCGCAATAGCTTCAATTTCACATAAGACCTGCTTGGGAAGTTCTCTGACGGCGACACACGAACGGGCAGGATGGGATGTGAAAAATTCACCGTACACCGCATTGAACTCTGCAAATAATTCCATATCACTCAAAAAACATGTCGTCTTAAGCACATGATCCAGGTCACTTCCTCCCGCCTTCAAAACTTCAATCAGGTTAAGAATTGCCTGCCGGGCCTGTTCCTTGACCGTTGTTCCTACGATCTGACCTGTTTTAGGATCCAAGGGAATCTGACCGCTGGTAAACACAAGCTGCTCAAAAACCATGCCCTGGGAATACGGACCAATCGCTGCAGGGGCTGATGCTGTTTCTATTTTTGCCATACTTGACCTCTCTCTCTGCACTCATAATAGTTGAGTCAAATAGCACTGTCAACACCGGTTCTTTATTCAGGTTGCCCCGCATCAGAAGACACGGTTTTATCCTGCCTCGTCAGAGTCTCTCCATCTGTAACATAATGTGCATGATTTAAGCCGGATTAACACCATTGAAACGCACGTGGCACGGCATAATGCCGATGATAGCTATTGCCTCCTGTAAGACTGACGACTGTTTTTAATCATTCTGAAAAATAGAGTGATTATTTCTCACATATTCCAGAAACATTTTTCATTTTTCTTCATCTTTAATGAGATACATTAATTACTTAATATTAAATGTGGCATCCGGTGTTTTTTCAGTTTTATTTCACCATATCCATTTGAAGTATTCCCAAATATGTCCTATCATATTCATAGAGACATTTTTAAAATAATCATCATTGGGGAGGTCTATCATGATACATCAGATTATTAAACGCGACGGTTCGACCGTTGATTACAGTCGTGAAAAAATCAGAGTGGCAATTCATAAAGCCAATAAGGATGTGAAGGAAAATCTGCGGGCAACCGAAGCAGAAATCGACTATATCCTTGAACAGATCGAAACCACAAGCCGGACTCGTTTGGCAGTGGAAGAAATTCAGGATCAAGTCGAAGAAGGGCTCATGCGGATTGAGCGTTTTTATCTGGCAAAAGAGTATATCCTTTATCGTGAGAAGCATTCGCTGATTCGTCAAACCAATACGACAGATGAATCAATCATGAAGCTGATCAGCCATCGCAACAAAGAACTCAATGAGGAAAACGCCAACAAGAACCCGGTCATCCTAAGCACTCAGCGCGACTACATCGCCGGAGAGACATCCAAGGATATCTCAGATCGTATCCTCCTGCCGGAACGGGTGGTCAAGGCTCATAAAGAAGGAGTCCTGCACTTCCATGATAAAGACTACTTTATCCAGAAGGGCATGTTTAATTGCTGTCTAGTCAATATTCAGGATATGCTGGACAATGGAACGGTCATGAATGGCAAGATGATTGAATCCCCGAAGAGTTTCCAGGTTGCCTGTACGGTCATGACCCAGATTATTGCAGCTGTTGCTTCCAATCAATACGGCGGACAATCCATCAACATCAAGCATCTTGGCAAATATTTGCGCAAGACTTACGATAAAGCCTTGAAACAGGCTGAACAAAGCCTGCTGGAAACACCGATTGCTGATATTGACGAAGCGACTGGCCAGATTATTGTTGAGCGGGTTGCGAAAGAGCGTATGCTGGATGATCTGAAAGCAGGGGTCCAAACCATCCAGTACCAGATCAATACCTTAATGACGACCAATGGTCAATCCCCGTTTGTCACCTTGTTCCTGAATATCGAGAAAGATGACGAGTATGCACCTGAAATTGCAATGATTATCGAAGAAATCCTCAATCAGCGTTTACAAGGCATCAAGAATGAAAGCGGAGTTTACGTGACTCCAGCCTTCCCGAAGCTGATTTATGTCCTTAACGATGATAACTGCCTGGAAGGCGGTCAGTATGATTATCTGACGAAATTGGCAGCCAAGTGTTCTGCCAAGCGGATGTACCCGGATTATATCTCCGCTAAGATCATGAAACAGAATCACGATGGCGAAGTCTTCTCGCCGATGGGTTGCCGCTCATTCTTGAGCGAATGGAAAGACAGTGATGGCCATTACAAATGGGAAGGCCGGTTCAATCAGGGGGTTGTTTCCCTGAATCTGCCTCAGATCGGCATCGTTGCGAAAGGAAACATGGAAGCCTTCTGGACATTGCTGGATGAGCGTCTTGAACTGTGCAAGGAAGCCTTGCTGTGCCGCCATGAATCCTTGCTTGGAACACTTTCTGATGTTTCTCCGATTCATTGGCAATATGGTGCCATTGCCCGTTTGAAACCCGGAGAAGTTATTGACCCTTACCTGATGGATGGCTACTCAACCATTTCCTTGGGCTATATCGGTCTTTATGAACTTACGATGCTGATGACAAAATCTTCCCATACGACGGATGCCGGCCGTGATTTCGCTGATGCTGTTTTAAACCATCTGCGTGAGAAAGTCGATATCTGGAAAACCGAAACCCACATTGGTTTCGGACTCTATGGAACGCCGGCTGAATCGTTATGCTACCGTTTTGCGAAAATAGACCTGGAACGTTTCGGCGAGATTGAAAACGTCACTGACAAGGGTTATTACACCAATTCCTATCATGTGGATGTCCGTGAAAAGATTGATGCCTTTACTAAGCTTCAATTTGAATCCCAGTTCCAAAAGATATCCAGCGGAGGTGCTATCTCCTATGTTGAAGTTCCTTTCCTTTTCAACAATCTGAATGCTATTGAATCAGTGATGAAGTTCATGTACAACAATATCCAGTATGCCGAATTCAATACGAAATCCGATTACTGCACCAAGTGCGGCTTTACAGGGGAAATCAAACTCAATGATCATCTGGAATGGGAATGTCCGAATTGCCATACAACGATGAACAGCGATGGCACTGCCATCAGTGACAAAGACACCAAAGGCGTCCTGAAAATTGTCCGCAGAACCTGCGGCTACCTCGGTGAAAACTACTTCAACAAGGGAAAGACTGAAGAAATCAAGCAACGGGTTACCCATTTGTAATATGAAGTATGCCGATATAAAGCCCTATGATGTTGCCAATGGTCCCGGGGTCAGGGTCTCCCTATTCGTCAGCGGATGCCGTCATCATTGCCCAGGCTGCTTCAATCAGGCAGCGCTGGACTTTAATTACGGAAAACCCTTCACAGACAACCAAATTAGCATGACTCTGAATTACTT
>CALNCD010000076.1 GCA_937874965.1 uncultured Erysipelotrichaceae bacterium
CTTTGATGATCACCCCTTCTCCGGGATCGACATCATAATAGAACCCGTTTTCAACAACAGGGCCTACCCAAAACTTAGCCTCAGGATATAACCGTTTGACAGCATGGGCCATCAGATGGGCACATGAATGATTCAAAACATTTAATTCTGGATTTTCTTTAATATTCATCTTACTCTCCTCCAAATAAAAAGAGACTCTCCAAAGGACGAAGAATCTCGTGGTACCACCTTAATTACATAGAACCTGCTATGTCTCAAACTGTTAACGCCAGCAACGCAGTGTATTAGACTGAACTCAAAGGGAGTAACTTTACATTCCGTCAGACTGTTTTCACCACCCACAGTCCTCTCTGATCCATCCTGCATCATCATGTCCTTCTCAACGTTTATATGTCAGTTATACTCTTTCTGAAATTAGAAGTCAACTAGAAAACGAAATTTCCGTTTTCAAAAACAGTGACAAGCTCTCCATCCTGACGAACGCCCTTGATTGACATATCGCTGTTACCAAACATAAAGTCGACGTGATTGAGAGAATCATTTGCACCAGCTGCACTCAGTTCTTCAGGTGACATTTCAACCCCTCCCTTGACATTCATTGGGTAGGCACGCCCTAAAGCGACATGACATGAAGCATTTTCGTCAAAAAGTGTATTGTAGAAAAGAATACCCGAATCAGAAATCGGCGATTGATGAGAAATAAGCGCCACTTCTCCAAGATGCTTGGATCCTTCATCGGTCTCGAGAAGACTGGTGAGAATACTTAGTCCTGTCTTCGCATCCCAGTTCTCTGCACGGCCATTCTTGAACTCAATCCAGAAATCATCGATAATATGGCCATTATAGCTTAACGGCTTGCTTGCAACGATTTTTCCGTTGACATGCGTTGTCGAAGGCATTGTAAATGATTTTTCTGTCGGCATATTCGGATTAAACTCGATCCCCTTCGTCGAATGTTCCATACCACCTGCCCAGATATGATCAGCTACTAGTCCGATTTCAACGTCCGTTCCTAAACTATTCTTGAAGATCAGCGATTTGAAATTATAGTTATTTAAAATTGCATTATGCTGGCTCAGCATTGCATTATGATGCGCCCATTCTTCAACAGGATTGTTCGATTCAGAAACACGGACAGAGGCTAGAATTGCATTCCAGAGCATTTCAATTGCCTCTTCCTCAGAAACATCCGGAAATACCTTCGTAGCCCAAGCAGCACTTGGAAGTGCAACAATTGTCCACTGACCGCGATTTCCCATTGTATATTCACGATACTTCACAATCTTTGATCCCAACGCTTGGGATACTGAAGCCACTTTCGCAGGGTCTATTTCCGCCAGCAAACCAGGAGTCGGGGCAATAATGTTCAAAACGGCTGCTTCTTCTTCAACCACTTCATCAAACTTCATGACACGGGAAGGACTCACCTGTTTCAGCACTTCTTCACTGCAAAAGGTATAATTCAGCAATGAGAGCGTGTCATCGCTCCAATCCATAATGACCTTCTTAGCACCCAGCTCATAGGCACGCTTTGCGCATAACCGGGCAAAGAACGCATCATCTACAGCACACCGGATTAATAAAGTCTGCCCAGGCTGAATGTTCACACCCACTACAACGGATAATTCCGCATATTTTTCTAAAATTGTTTGACTTACCATTTTCTTACACTCCATACGACACAGGTAACATCGCTGCCCCGATAATTCCTGGTTCTTCCAATTCGGCTAAAACAAAATCCATATCACGCATCCCAGTATGTACCAATGTTCGGTAATAGGCTTGCATTTTATCAAAATATAAATCTGCAGCTTTCGTTACACCGCCGCCAATGATGAAGATATCCGGATCACAGACGTGCGCAATATCTGCGCACATCATTGCAAAATCATAGGCCATCCGATCAATTATCTTCAACGCTTCCATATTGCCTTTATGAGCCAAATCAAAGACATCTTTGGCATTCTTGACACTATCGCCGATAAATTGACGTCCATAACGTCCGATTGCAACACCGCTCGCTTCATTTTCTACAGCGCCGACATTAAGATGGTTGTATTTCTGCCGATTACGATCAATGACAATATTCCCGATCTCACCAGCATGGCCATGCCGACCGGAAACTATTTTCCCATTCACGACCAATGCACCGCTGATGCCTGTGGATTGGGTAATGTAGTAAACAACCTGCTTCCCTTTTCCTGCACCGACCAATGCTTCAGCCAAACCTGCAACATTCGCATCGTTGTCTAGATAACACGGAATATTCAATGCATACTCCAACGTTCTGGTCATTGGAAAATGTTCAAAACCAGGCAGATTGGTTGCCATAAGCATTTCACCATGGACAGTGTCCACTGGTCCAGGGACTCCCACACCGATTCCCAGCGCTTGCTGATAGTTAGGAATCGCTTTTACAAGACTAATGATATTATCCAGAACACGGGATGGTGCCTGCATACGAAGGGGATTTCAATTCCATGAGGATGTCGCCGCTCTCAGTGATCCGGGCGACACGGACATTGGTTCCACCCAGATCAATACCGATATATGATTTCATAGAAATTCCTATTACTTGACTTTCACAATTTTCATCATATTAGCAGTGCCTTCACCCGTTGGGTAGCCTGCTGTGATGATCACCAGACGACCAGGTGCAATCCCGAAGGTTTTAGCGACAATGCTTGCTAATTCGTCATCATTGGTCATGTCGTTGCGAATATCTGAGAAAACAGGGATAACTCCCCAGTTTCCTTGCAAGGCCCTCTCAACTTCATGGGTGAATGTGACCGCAAAGACAGGGACCGGAGGTCTGAACTTCGAAATACGACGCGCTGTGTTTCCGCTTTGCGTAAATGCGATAATCGCTTCAACTTCTTCAAGATTAAGGGTTGCTTCGACAATCGCAATACCGATGGAATCCTGAATTGTTTTGCGGCTCGACTTGATTGACAGATCCAAACGTGTCCGATAAGGAATGATCTTTTCAATCTCGTGTGAAATGTTATTCATTACGTCAACTGCTTCCACAGGGTATTCTCCGGCTGCAGATTCAGCAGAAAGCATAATGGCATCTGTGCCATCAAGAATTGCATTGGCAACATCACTGGCTTCGGCACGAGTTGGACGAGGGCTTGTGACCATCGAATCCAGCATATGTGTGGCAGTGATGACTGGTTTACCCACAAAATTAGCACGGGCAATAATATGCTTCTGATAAATAGGAACAAGTTCAGTCTTCACTTCGACACCCAAGTCACCGCGAGCAACCATGACTCCATCAGCAACTTGAAGGATTGCATCGATATTATCAACGCCTTCCTGATTCTCGATTTTCGCAATGATCTGAATATCTTCTTTGCCTTCCTCAATCAAAATTGAACGGATTGCACTTACATCTTCTGCACGCCGAACAAATGAAGCAGCAATGAAATCAACATTATTCTTTGCGCCAAAACGGATATCCGAATCATCTTTCGCAGAAATAAACGGCATGGAAAGCACAACGTTAGGAACATTGACACCCTTACGTGTTTTAATCACTCCCGAATTCGCAACTGTACAAACCAGTTCATTTTCCAACACTTCATTGATATCCAGACGCATCTTTCCATCATCGATCAGCAAGTAGTTCCCTGGCTTGACATCTTTGATAACTTCAGGAACACTGATGCTTATTCTTTCATTCGTTCCGATCAATCCATCATTGCTGACGACCCGAACAGTATCACCTTTTGTGAATTCCAGCAAATCATTCTGCATCACTCCGCATCGAATTTCAGGTCCTTTGGTATCCAGCATGATTCCCAGCGTAATCCCTGTTTTTTCAGTCACATCACGGACCATGTTCATCCGTTTCAAATGATTTTCATGAATATCATGCGAGAAATTCATACGGACAATATTCATGCCGGAATAAGCCAGTTTTTCAATCATTTCCGGTGTTTCAGTTGCAGGGCCAATCGTACAGACAATTTTCGTTTTCTTTAAGTTATTCATCCTATCTCCTTTTTAGACCAATCTCTCGTGAAGTTCAAATAAATCGCGTCGGTTAACCCGCGGATAACGCAAGGCTTCCTCAATATCCATCGACATAATTTCATTTTGCTTGATTCCAATACACTCACCGCCATGGCCGTTAATCAAAAGCTGAACAGCAAAGTCACCCATCCGTGTCGCAAGCATCCGATCATTTGCAGATGGAGAACCTCCACGCTGAATATGACCGAGAACAGTCGAACGACCAGAAAACCCGGTGTTCTTGCTTATCTTGACTGCCAATAGTTCAACATCCGTGATTTTCTCACTGATGATGACTATCGCATGACGCTTCTTCTTGATTGATTCGATTTCCTTCAGCCGGTTGATTACATCCTCTTCAATAAATCCGGTTTCAGGCGTGATTACAAGCTCAGCACCGCATGTAATTGCCGCAAACAATGCAAGATCACCGCAATGATTACCCATGACCTCAACGACAGAGCATCGATGATGGGAACTGGATGTATCCCTGAGCTTATCAACATTCTCAATAATCGTCTGCAAAGCAGTATCAAAGCCAATCGTGAAATCACTCATTGCGATATCATTATCAATGGTTCCAGGAATACCGATGCAATTGATACCCCGCTCAGTAAGCGCCATCGCACCCCGATAAGACCCATCTCCGCCAATGACAACCAAAGCCTCAATTCCGTGTGCATTTAAGTTCTTAACCGCGAGCTCTTGAACATTGTCATTCTTGAACTCCGGTAAACGTGCACTTCCCAAAATTGTTCCGCCCCGTATAATGATATCACTCACATTTCCGCGCTCAAGCTTTTGAATATTTCCTGCGACAAGTCCTTCATAGCCATTGTAAATACCATACACTTCAAGCCCATGAGAAATCCCAGAACGAACAATTGCCCGGATGGCAGCATTCATCCCGGGAGCATCACCACCAGATGTTAAAACGCCGATTTTATTCATCAACTTCACCTCCATAGTATCATACCATTTTTCCTATGCTTTGTCTTGCGAAAATATGGACAAATAAAGAATATTTCATAGCTTTACATTTTCTTTACATAGCATTAAAAAATAGACATTCCACTAGGGGTTATGTCTATTCCTTCGATCATTTCCTGTCAGGACAACAGGTACTACCATTGCACGGATTCGTGAAAGAATACGCTCTGAACGAATTTCATCCACTTTTCCATACGTATCCGTTTGATACTGCTTTAACAATGCATCCAAATCATAGTTGCTGGTGAATAAAGTCATTCTGTTGCTTTCCAATCGTGCATTCAGAATCGGCAGCAGAATCTCATCACGATTGTAACTTGTGATCAACTCAGCCCCTATATCGTCAAGAACCAAGAACCGAACCTGATTTAATTCTGTCATGATTCTCCGGATTTCAGGATTATTATCAAAATTACGCTTAATTGTCCCCATCAAGGTCGGAACATTGACAAAGGCTACCGTGAAACCCTCTTTTGCGAGTTGATTCGCCAGACATGCCATCAAATAGGTCTTACCGACACCAGGCTTTCCATAAAGAAAAATACCCTGTCCATTCTGCTTAGGATTAAAAGAAGTCACGATATCAAAAGCGTTGAGAAAATCGTCATTGGACTCTTCCAGAATATTGACAGCATTAAATGAAACAGAACGAAGGTTATCGGGAATATCATTCATCTTAAAGTTCTTTTCATGGTCCTTCTGCTGTTCAAGTTCTATCAGAAGCGGATGCTTTGCAACATATTCAATGAGCTGGCCGTTTTCGACACGTAAATCCGTATATTGGCCCAGAAGCGGATACTGCTGAATATCCTGACGAGTCAAAGACGAAATACGATCTCGTTCATCAAGCCAATTGGATAACAAGGAGGATTGGGACTCAACGATACTCAATGGAAGCTGATGTTCCGCTAGAAAATCGAGAACCCGAGGATTTTCTTTCAAGTGAAGAATTCGATCTCTTTTCTTTTGAACAAGGTGTTCCGGCAGTTCGAAAGAATACACTGCTTTCTTCATGATTCCTCCCCTTTCTGGCGATTGAGAAGCCTTTGCTTAAGTGCTGTCCGTTCCGTCTCAGATAACGTTGAAACAGATTCACGGTTGATATTCGGCTGAATAGAACTCTTTTTCGAACGTTTCTGAACGGCTTTCTGATCGAGCTTCTCAATGTGCTGCAAGGCCTCATCCTTTGAATGGATTCCTTTTCTTGACCAAGCAGCGGCTATCTTCTGCACATAAGATGCACTAAGATTTGAATCATTAGTCTCCAGAACATACTCAATCAGCACATTCACAACGCTAGGTTCAAGCTTGAAATCACTGAGCAATTGCTCAATCAGTTTAAGATCAGCATCGACCAGCGGTATATTTGGTTGTTTCCACTGAAGGAACTCAGGAGGTGTCAAAGAATAAGGATCCTCAGGAACTCCTTTGATTTTAATCGGGGATCGGCGGATTAACCGTTCCAGGTAATCCACATCAAAGCTCCCGGTTTCCGTATTGATTGCCTTCCCGACAAAGGCATGCATTTCTTTTTCATTCACACGATAGAGATTTCCCAGTTCATCAATTCGTCGAATTCGTTCAGGTGTCCGCATCGCCTGAGGAAAAACCAGATCAGTAGTCCGGCGAAGGTAGGATTCCACATTAAAATAAGGCGATGAAGACGATAACGTTTGCGGAGCCGTATTGAAGACATCTTCCAATTCTGCTGACCAGGCATTCAACGCACCGATATCAAAAGCAGCACTGATTTCACGAGCGTCGTCGGGAATTTCATTTTCTGAATGGCATTGACCGAGCAAGGCTTGAAACGCATCTTTCCCGCAGACATTGACAAAATACCGGCCGTACACGTCATGCGTAAGAAAGGCTTTTAACGATAAGGGCTGAATAAGCTGTAGGTAGAGCATTTTCTGTTTTTCATAGACCTTCAACAGCTGGAACTGTTCAAGAAGCCGGCGGGCTTGTTCAAGTGTATCGATATAAAGTCCTGTCGCCTGAGTAATGGCCGACCATTGCAAGTCAACCTGTTCCGAATAATAAAGTGATAAATACAGGCTGACGGCATTTGCATTCATCACAGGCTGGTAGACTGTATACAATGTTCTGATCATTGTGATATCTAACTCATTTGCCTTCACAATCGATAAGCGGTCACTGCCCTGCATTGAAATCACTCCTTTCCTTCAACGTCCTGATCAGCAGATCAATCTGCTGGTGCACCTCTTGGTAATTGCCAGAATTATCAATGATGTAATCTGCTTTTTCACGTTTCTGAGATGAAGAAAACTGCCGTGCCATTCTCCGAAGCGCTTCTTCTTTAGCAATTCCGCGGTATTTCAGCAGCCGTTCCAAGCGGATTTCCAATGGCGCATCAACGACCAACACGATATCAAAGAGCTCATCAAAACCAGACTCGAGCAATAACGGAACTTCCACAAAAACCAATTCATCCGATGATCGCTGTAAATAACTGATAATCGTCTGCTTAACCCGAGGGAAAATCAACTCTTCCAGATGCTGAAGCGCCTGATCATCTGCGAAAACAAGCGCAGCAACCATCCGTTTATCAATCCCTGCGGCATCATCGAGAATCCGGGCAGAAAAAGCATCGACAAGATCCTGTTTAAAACCAGAGTCTTCTTGATAGAGCCGATTCACAATCTCATCACTGATTAAGACCGGATATCCGATGGATTCAAGATACTGAATAACCGTTGTCTTTCCAGCGCCCATCGTTCCGGTTATCGCAATCTTCAACATCTAATCCCTCCTTTTCTGGCAATGAGGGCAATAGGTTGCATATCGCCCTGAAATCTTCATCCTCTCTAGTTTGTGCTGGCACCGATGACACGCTAGCCCTGCACGGCCATAGGCATTCAATTCTATCTGGAATAGCCCATTGACATGATGGGATGATTCAAAGCTGCGAATCGTTGTTCCTCCACGTTCAATTGCACGGGAGAGAATGGCAACGATTGAAGCCGCTAATTCATGACACTGCTGGCGCGATAGCTGATTTGCAGGGGTCAATGGATGGATTCGGCAATCAAACAAAACTTCATCTGCGTAAATATTCCCGATTCCTGCGATACAATGCTGATCAAGCAAGGTCGTCTTAATCGGTTTATGATAACGAGCAAACCGCTGAAACAGTTCTTCTCCAGAAAAATCAGGACTGAACGGCTCAATACCTAAACCCTTGGCTTCGAAGTATAATGCGCTGGATGAGTACACCCCGATTCTTCCGAATTTCCGTGTATCATTGAAATGAAGCTCACTCCCATCCGAAAATCCAAATACAGCATGGGTATGAATCGCTGGCCGATGGTTGCTTGGATAGTAGATGAATTTTCCTTCCATTCGCAGATGGGCGATAAAGCAGTCTGCTGAACATTGGAAAATCAAGTATTTTCCGCGACGGCTGATTTCTTGAATCGTCTGTCCCGTCAATGTCTCTAATTCTTTCTGAGAAGTCGACTCGAGCAGCCGCTCATAATACAATGCGATCGATGTGATCTGTTTCCCTACGACAAGTTGCTGAAGTGTATCAACAACGGTCTGTACCTCTGGTAGTTCTGGCATTATTTCGCCTCAAACCAGTTACTGCCTGAGTTGATTGATACCTCTAAAGGAACTTTTAGATCAACCACATGAACCATTGCATCACTCACAGCCTTCTGGACCCTCTCAAGTTCTTCCGTTGGTCCATCAAAAATAAGCTCATCATGAACCTGAAGAATCATTTTGGTCGCAAAGTGCTGTTCCTTCAACACCTCCGTGACCTTGATCATTGCAAGTTTGATCAAGTCAGCAGCACTCCCTTGGATTGGCGCATTCATTGCTGCCCGCTTGCCGAATTCCCGAACAGCATAGTTCTTATCATGAATTTCAGGAATCTCACGACGCCGTCCAAACATCGTCGTCACATAGCCATCGCGTTGGCATTGCTCAATCATGCGATTCATATAATCCGCAATCCGCGAATACGTATTCAGATAAGTGGTAATATACGCTTTTGCTGTCGAGGTTGAAATTCCAAGCTGCTGTGCTAAGCCATATTCGGAAATTCCATAGATTATTCCAAAATTAACCGTTTTAGCCGCTCTGCGCATCGTCCCATCCACCTGATCAATCGCAACACCAAATAAATCGCATGCTGTCTTGGTATGAATATCAATACCATGATTGAAGGCATCAATCAATGTTGTTTCATCGGCAAGATGGGCAAGCATACGCAGCTCAATCTGCGAGTAATCAATGCTTAAGATGCAATTCCCTTCACTTGGAATAAAAGCCTTCCGGATTTCACGGGTTTCCTCATTTCGAACCGAAATATTCTGAAGGTTCGGATCACTGCTGGATAGTCGACCTGTTGAGGCTGTCGTTTGATTGAGAATGGTATGAATCTTCTGATCTTCACTGATATACTTCTGCAAGCCGATTGCATAGGTGCTGTACAGTTTCTGATATTTGCGATACTCCAGAATCATTTCGATGACAGGTGACAAATCCTTTAGCGCTTCCAAGGCATCCACAGCTGTGGAACGTTTTTTACCCGTAGGCAGCTGCAGTTCATCGAACAGAACCTCTGCCATCTGCTTTGGCGAATTAAGGTTAAATGGGTGAGAGACAAGCGTATAAATACTGTCAGTCAACTCGCTGATCTTAACCTCACAGTTCAGTGCGATGGACTCAAGCACATCCTGACGAACGCAAAAGCCTTCATGTTCACATTCAGCAAGAATATCAATCAACGGAAGTTCTATTGAATCCAATAACAAATCCTGGTTCTGCTGATGAATCTTCTCAACGAGTTCAGTAACCAACGATTTCCCATCCCGGGCAAGCATCATGGTCTGATCCTCAGCACTCAAGTCACTGTGCCATAAATCAAAACGATCTTTAATCTTATCCAGGGAAGTCAGCATTGAATCACCGACAAATGCCACCACACTCAGGTCATACCGCAGTCCCTTTGCTTTGAGATGATGACGAAGCAAATGATGAAGCAACGGTTTTTCATAGATCACATCCTTAATCAAACTGGTCTGAAGATAGGCATGAAACAACTCCAGATCATCCGTGATGCTGAGATAG
>CALNCD010000077.1 GCA_937874965.1 uncultured Erysipelotrichaceae bacterium
TAATAGTTTTTCCGGTCAAACTTGATGAGTGTATCAATCTCACACTGCAAAGCACTGCAGGCCATTATCGCATAGCGGACAGCCTGGCGGTTCACTTCCGGCAAGATTCCGGGATGGCCTAAATCAATTTCATTGGTACAGGTGTTTGCCTTCTCACCGAAAGAAAGGGGAGCACCGGAAAACATCTTGGTCTTGGTTTTCAGTTCACAATGAACTTCTATCCCGATAACAACATCGTACGTCATGCGTTGACCTCCTTGACCATTCCCTTGCAGCCGGTCAGTGATTCAACCCCGGATAAGAGACTGAAGAGTTCTTTTTCCCTAAACGGCTTGGCGGTATAATTGACCCCGATCGGACACCCATCAACCAGACCAATCGGCAAGGTAACACTTGGATAGCCGCTGAAATTCCCCAGAACCATGAAGTTCTCGGCAATCAGGTAAGTGTTGGACAGATTATCCAAGGAATGATCATCCAGTTTCGGTGCGATATCACTGCTTGCCAAAGCCATAATCGCATCCACTGAGGCCAGAGCCTTCGCAAAGTCCTCCACAATCAGGCGTCTGACCCGCTGTGCTTTCCGGAACAGCCGCTCCTGGTTCTCATCCAGCAAACCATAGCTGCCGATAACAAACCGCTTGCGGATAAATGAACTTAGCCCCTGAGTTCTGGAGTTCACCATCAATTCCTCTAAGGTCTTGCCAGGTTCACGCACTCCGAAACGGACACCGTCCAGATTGGAATGATTTGCGGTGGCTTCACAATTCGCAATCAGATAGTATGTTGGCAAAATCGCCATCAGCAAATCCTCATTCATGGTAATCGGCACCACTTCGGCACCAGCTGCTTCCAAGGATTTGACATGGTCATCAAACAAGGCCTTAGTCTTCTCGTTATGATTGGCATCGACCACATTCTTCAGAATGCCGATCTTCTTGCCATGCAGATCCTGGTTCAATCCTTCACTGTAGCGCTCTACAGGCCGGGTTGAAGAAGTCATGTCCTTTTCATCACGTCCTGCCAGCACTTCCAACGCAATCGCAGCGTCTTCAATGGTCCGGGTAAAATAGCCGACATGATCAAGGGATGATGAATATGGGATGATACCGTAACGGGATATCCGTCCGTACGTTGGTTTGACACCGATGACTCCGCAGAATGCGGCAGGCTTACGGACACTGTCGCCCGTATCAGAGCCGATTGCAAACGGAACTGCACCGCTGGCCACTAAGGCAGCACTGCCGCCGGAGGATCCACCCGACATCCGCTGAATGTCGTACGGATTATGGACAGGACCAGTATAGGCGGTAAGGTTCGTACCTCCCATTGCCAATTCATCCATGGAAGACTTGGCGACAACAATCGCCCCGGCATCCCGTAGTTTCCGGACAATGGTTGCATCGTACACCGGAACATAATTATCCAGGATTTTGGAACTTGCGGTGGTACGGATGCCCTTTGTACTGACGTTGTCTTTCAAGACAATCGGAACACCTTGCATCAAACCGTCCTTGTGTTTTGCAAGATCTTCCAGCTGCGGCGCAGGATCCACCCATGTCACAACCGCATTCAATGCCTCCTGATCCCGTTTCATGGAAGCGATGGCTTTCGCGATATCCGCTTCGATAGACGAACTACGATTAAAGCTCATCATTCACCACCTTGGGAATCACAAAATAGTTCCCATCACGCTTGGGCGCATTCAACAATGCTTCCTCCACAGGAATCACAGCATCAACCTCATCTTCCCGCAAGAAATGAGTCGGTGTCTCAAAGGGGGTAACCATCGGTTCGATAGTCTCTGTATCAATGGCTTCCAGAAGGGCCAGCTGCTTCATCAATACCTC
Organism: uncultured Erysipelotrichaceae bacterium; assembly: GCA_937874965.1. Classification (GTDB taxonomy): domain Bacteria; phylum Bacillota_I; class Bacilli_A; order Erysipelotrichales; family Erysipelotrichaceae; genus CALNCD01. The sequence continues at coordinate 1,851 of CALNCD010000077.1, forward strand.
AAATTCACTCTGAATATCACTGATTTCATCATCACTGAGATCAAACATCAGATTCTTGGCTAGTTTTCGGATATCCTGCCGGTTCAATTCACTCATATTTCCTCCTTAATTCACCCAAATACTGACGGTATCGCTTTGATACCCATCGGATTTCATGGTCATTAGTATATCGGTATAGTTCTTGATTTCAATGCTGATCGGATAACTGTAATCCCCGAAATTACTCAGCAGCGAATTGATTTTCTGGGCTAACGCATTGACCTCCGTATAGGATTTAAATCCGCCGGAAACTTCGATGTAAAGTTCACTCACCGCATTATCGACGATAAGGGCCCTCCCCACAAAACCAGGTGATTCATTGGTAATGAACCGCTGAATTTCCAGTTTCACGAAGGAAAACTGTGAAGAAAGGCTTTGCTGGGTCTTCTGGGCTGCATCAGAGGTCAGCATGATCCAGGATTCATTGATAGCAGTAAACGAGGCTGCCTCGCGGCTTTCATAGTACGCACCGCCCAGAAAATGACCCGGAAGGTAACTGTTCTGGCTAGCTGTTGCGTAAATCGCGACATAAATAGGGAGATCACCAACTTTATCCGCTTGCTCTGAACGCAGATAATTGCTGAGCTTATTAGCGATCTGCTGCCCGTACTGATACAGCAGAGCATCGTCAAACAAAGCCGTTTCTCCGGTTGAACTGTTGATGATCTGCTCAGTACGCATCACGACAGCGATTGAAATCCCCGCAACTGTGCCAAGACTGCTGTTCTTGTAGAAATTCTTCTCGATGATATCCTCGACCAGAATCGGATTCACCATACTGATGGTCTTTCCCCCATCCAGGTAGACAGGGGTATCACTGGTCTCCGGATTAAGGCCGTAGATGTTCGTGTTGGCATCATACTTTTTCAAAAGCATTGAATAGACATCATTGGTGATAATCTGCCCTTCACTCACCGAATAGGACTTCGGGCTGAAGTAGGATTTCGAATAGGCCAGCAACCGCTTATCGATGGTGATCAGATCCAGTTTCCCCAGATAAAGGCCATGACTGGCGCGTGTCGGTGAAACGTTGAAGGGCTGGACCGTGGAGTAGTCCCCGGACTCAATCGTATTCAATGACGTTGGTGCATCATTGGGCGTATCCACGGTTTTCTTGCTGCAGCCGCCAAGAAGGACGGCAATGACCAAGACAATCAGGGCAACAGATTTAATTTGTTTCATTGGATACCTCCTGTAACAAACGGGCTTCATCCCACACTTCAATGCCTAGAGCCAAGGCTTTGTCCAGTTTCGAACCGGCCGCCTCGCCTGCAATCACCAAATCAGTTTTTGCTGAGACGGAGGAAGAAACCTTCGCCCCAAGATTCTCAAGCTGGGAGGCCAGTTCATTCCGCTTGAAATGAACAAGTGTCCCAGTCAGAACGATCGTTTTATGCGTGAACTTCGTCTCACGCTGAACCCGCTGATCCATATAGGTGAAGTTCAAGCCGGCTTGACGAAGCGATTCAATCATCAGCCGATTATCGGTCTGCTGGAAGAAGGAAACCACACTCTCCGCAATAACCCTTCCGATATCCCGTAAATCACAGAGAAGATCAAACTCAGCCTCCATGAGATTATCCA
>CALNCD010000078.1 GCA_937874965.1 uncultured Erysipelotrichaceae bacterium
GGTGGGGGCTGCCCGCCAGGCCTGGGTGGCGCTGTTCAGCAAGGCAGTCTTCAACGCAAGATTCAAGGCAAAGGCGGTCTTCCCAGCCGATGGACGGGCTGCCAGAATAATCAAATCACCCCGCTGCAACCCGCTGGTCATCGCATCCAATCGCTTGAATCCGGTGGCCAGACCGGTTACCGAACTGTGGTTTTCACTCATTGATCGGATCTGTGTCATGACATCATTGACAACATCCTTCGCAGACTTCATGTCCCCCACGTTTCTTGATCGGGTAACCCTCAGCACTTCCCGTTCTGCAAATTCAATCGCATCCGCTAGCTCAACCGTTGAATCATAGCTGGACTCCTGAATTTTCTGTGCCATTTCAATGAGATTACGTAACTGGGTCTTGCCCTGAATCACATCGATATAGTAGCGGATATTTTCCGGTGTCGTACTGTTCTGCGTAAGCTCAACCAGATAATCTGAACCGCCAATCTGGCCTAATTGCTTGGTATCCACCAACCGTGTCGTCAATGACGTCATATCAACCGGCTGTCCAGCATTCATCAACGTATCCATCGCCTCATACAGCGCCTGGTTCTGAACGCTGAAAAAGTCTTCTTTCTGAAGACTGGTTTCCCGCACAATCTGCGTCGTTCTTGGATAAATGAGCATTGCCCCAAGAATAGCCATTTCGGATTCAAGACTATGTGGTAATTCGCGCATATGACTCCTTACTGTTCAATTGCTTTCAGACGAACCGAAATCTTGCCGTGAACTCCTTTAAACAATTCAACATCAACAGTGTTCAACCCTAACAACGAAAGCGGCTGACTGTCTTTGATTTTACGTTTATCGATTGCTATATTATATTGCTTTTCCAGTTGCTCGACAACTGCCTTCGTTGAAACAGACCCGAATACCCGTCCGTTTTCACCTGTTTTCACTGGAAATTCAAGAATAATTGACTCCAATTTCTTTGCTAAAGCAACTGCATCATCGTAATGCGCTTGCGTTTCATGAGCCTTATTTTCTTTTTGCTTATCAAGGATCTCCATGCTCTTGGCTGTAGCTTCAACAGCCAATCGGCGCGGCAATAGAAAATTACGTGCATAACCATCCGCAACCTCAACCAACTGATCCTTTTTACCGATGTTTTTCACATCACTTAACAAGATTAATTTCATTTTCCTTAAATACCTCCTCAGTATACCGATCAATAACTTCACTGAGCCAGTCCTTGACTTCAGCAACCTGCTTTCCTTCAATCTGTGTTGCCGCCGCCCCAAAATGGCCGCCGCCATTCATCATCTCCATAATCCGCTGCACATTCACCTTACCCTGCGATCGTGCTGATATAGCCACGGCATCCTCGCTTACACGAGCAATTACAAACGCTGCCTCAACCTCACGAATCGAGAGAATACGATCAGCAACCTGTGACATGATGGACCGTTCAACAAACGCACCGTCATCGGCAGCAATCATCATTTTATGATGATTCATCTTCGCTTCACTAAGCAACCGCGTCTTCACTTCAAAGTCTTCATACCCATCTTTCAATAAGTCGTCTGCCTTCTGCGGATCTGCTCCCATGTTGCGGAGCTGGGAAATAACCTCAAATGTTCTGCTTCCAGCCCGATTTCTGAAATTATTGGTATCAATCAGGATGCCGGTGTACATCAAGGTACTTTCTTCATCGCTCAATACAATATTACTTTGCTGATACTTGAAGAACTCCAGAACCAATTCACAGGTTGACGATGCCGAAGGTTCAATATACGACAGCATCGGCTTGAACTCGAAATCAGTATGACGGCGATGATGATCGATGACCATAATCCGCTTCGCCCGCTTTACAATTTCAGGTGCCATATCCTGGCTGAGATTATGATGATCACACAGAATCACCAACGTCTTGTCATTCAGAATCTCCAGACCACGGGCAATTGAAATAAAGGTATTGTTCTTCTTCAGGACATCTTCATATAAATACATGGCCTGCAAAAGTTTTTCTTCAAGTTCCTTATCTTCCGCAATAATATACGCCTGCTTCCCGCATGCTTTCACAATCTTGGATACTCCGATTGCTGAACCGATACAGTCAAAATCAGCCATGCGATGTCCGACAATCAAGACCTGTGAAGCATGAGAAACAATATCCTTGATGGTCTGGGCCATGACTCTGACCCTGACCTGGCTTCGCTTTTCAAGAGCCTCACTTGCTCCGCCGATGCACCGGTCATCTTCACCCTGTGTTTTCACAACTACCTGATCCCCGCCGCGGCTCTGCGCCAGTTCAAGACCGTTGTTTACCATCTCTTCGAGCTCAACAAGGTTTTCATTCTTGCGGGCAAAGGACATGGAAACGGTGATCGCCACATTGTAATCATGGGACTCGCGGCGGACCTGGCTGAGAATCTGGAAATGGTCATTGATCAACTTCTTATAAATGCTTTCATTCAGAATCACAAAGAACCGATCTGCCCGAAGCCGCCGTAAGACCATACCGTATTCTCTAGCCCAGTCGAGAACCGGCTGACGGATATGGGAATTAATGTACGAAATTCGCTGTTCTTCTTCATATTCCGTTGTTTCAGAGTAGTTATCAAAGTGGATAATCCCTAAAACAATGCGTTGATTTTCATTGGTTTCCGCAAGTTTCGATTCTTTCGTGATATCTTTGAAGAACAAAATACGATCACTTGCGAAACGTGTGATCTCATAACGATGCCCTTGATAGTCAATTTCCGTATCGCTTATTTCACCTTTTATAAACGATGCCAGATCAGGAAGCCATGTAATCAGCTTTTCGCCGATGAAGTTAATCTCTCTTTTCTCAAAAAGTTCACTCATCCATGTAATTGTGTTCTCTTCGTTATACGTTACAAGCCCGACTTCCCCAAACAGGAACGCTGACTCTGCATCATTGCCCAGTGCTTCTGACACTGTTGTCACCCGTTTTCGAAACAATCGTTTTGAGGTATACACCATTGTATAAAGCAGGACGAAATCAATAAACAGGAACACAAACTGAACAATAAATAAATAGTCAAACAGAAAAACCCACGCTAAAACCATTGCGGCAATCTCAACGAGAATAAGCAATAATACACGGACACTCAGTTTCTCATATTTCTGATTCATAGACCCTCCACAATGCGTTGCTTCAACTTCTATTATAAGCGAAAACGGCTCAAAAGGAAATTACGACCGCTTGTTTTTCTTGCGGAACGTATCGATATTGACAATTGCGAAACGCTCCAGCAGCAGAATCAAGACAGCTTCCATCATTGCTGCAAGCGCATATGACCCGATGAGCAGAAACTGAATTGTCTGCGCGCTGAACTGAATCGCATCCAATCCGAAGTTGGCTCGCATGACATTGACCAGCTCATTGATGGATTGAATCACCTGCTGATCCACTGAGGTATCACTTCCCAGGAAAAATGCGGAAAAGAACCTGATTTGAACAAAATAGACGAACGCAATAATCACCGCAAACATGGCAAACCGAATAATTCGGTTCACGCACCGTCTTTGGCAGGCACTGCCTGCCCAGGCAATGAGAATATAGAAAAACGAACTGAAAAGTACACCGATTGACCCTGTGGCTAAAAACAGCACGAAAAAGGTTGTAACACTTGCAAATGCCATTGCCTTGAAATCTGTAAAATGCTCATAGACCATAAAGATAACCGGTAAGACCAGAAGATAATAACGTGAGATAAAACTTCCCAGCATCCGATCCAGCAACATCAGTACCCCGATAACAGCTGCAAGGGTTGCACCGTAGGTTATCCGTTTAACTTCATTTTTCATGTTTCCACCTTTTAAACAGAAAGCCTCCACAGTGTGGAGGCTCTATACGCTCAACTAATCCGCTACGTATGGTAATAAAGCCATCTGTCTAGCGCGTTTGATTGCAGTTGCTAACTGGCGTTGATACTTCGCACGTGTTCCGGTAACCCGGCGTGGAATAATCTTGCCATTCGCGGAAATAAACTTCTTCAACAATTCGATATCCTTGAAATCGATTGATTTGATATTATTCTTTGTGAAGTAGCAGACC
>CALNCD010000079.1 GCA_937874965.1 uncultured Erysipelotrichaceae bacterium
GTCATCCTCGCAATCGATGCCCATTTCTTGAAGCTGTTGATAGATGCGCTCAGAAGGTTCAAAGGAAAAAACACCTTCAATCCGTGCAACATCGCCATATGTACCAACGACATCACTTGAAATCCGTTGACCTAACAAGCCATTGATTGAATCAATCAGCAATGATTTACCAGCACCGGTTTCGCCGGTAAAAACACTCATTCCCTCATCAAAGACAACTGATATTTCTTTAATGAGGACATAATTGGCGACATATAGGCTTCTAAGCATTAGGCTCACCTTCCTTCTTGAAATAAAGAATATACTCTTGGTTGCCGCTTCGGCCGACAACTTCTGATTTCAATGTCCTGACATGAATCAACTGAATTAGTGCCGCTTGAGCAATGACCCTGTCAATTGTATTCTGTACGAGTTTCAGATTCTTAACCACCCCATGCTTATTGAGCGCCTGAGGTCCGCATTCAAATTGCGGTTTGAACAGCAATAGAATATCTGCATGATCAGATGAAACGGATGCGATATTCGCAAATAATTGAGTGATTGAAATAAATGAAACATCACAGACGATGACCTCAAAACAACGGCCAAAGGTCTCAGGAGTGAGTTCTTTGGCGTTGAACCCCTCTTTTGACGTCAAGGTATCAAGGCCACGAAGTTTAGGGTGAAGTTGATTGAAACCGACATCGACGGCGTAGACATGACTGGCTCCCATCATCAGGCAACACTCGCTGAACCCACCCGTTGATGAGCCGATATCCAGCACTATTTTAGCATGAAGGTCAAGATTTAGGCTAAGAAGTGCATGATAGAGCTTGAAACCAGAACGGCTGACGAATTCCAACTGTTCGATCTTTGTAATCCGATCATCGTCGCTGACAAGTTGCGCTTTTCGTGTAACAACGGTGTTATTCACTTTAATACGCGATGCATGGATTAAATCCTGTGCCTTGCTCTTGGACACTGAAAATTCCGCTGCTACTCGCTGGTCAAGTCGCATGGCCCCTCCTCGATCCGCTTGATAAAGGATTCAAGTACGGTATTCAAGTCAATATGTTCATTCTTGCGAAGCTGATTGTTGGATCCGTGCTGAACATAGTGGTTATCAATTCCAGTCCTGATGATCTCACCATTCAGTCTGTTAGCATTCATGAATTCAAGAATCGATGATCCAAGATTACTGGTAAGCATCTCAGTTTCATAGATCAGAATCGGTAAATTCATTTTTAAAAGAGTTACGACCATTTTGGAATCAATAGGTTTTAAATACCGGGCATTAACAACACAAATTGCGCATTGATTGATTTCGACGCGTCGCTTAACTTTTAATACATCTGGCCCATAGGCAATAATAATGCCTTTAAATCCTTCGGGCTGGAAGATGATCTCCCATTGGCCAATAGCCAGAGTCTGGTCACTGATATGTGATGGGGCTTCTTCAAAAGCAGAACTGTAGCGTAATGCAAAGGGATGATATTGCTTGAGTGCAGTTTGTAACAGCTGTGCATGCTCATTTAAGTCACTACCCATCGCAATAATCAGGTTCGGGATTGTTTTTAGAAGGCTGTAATCGAAGATGCCATGGAAACTCTCCCCTTCTTCTCCCATTAATCCGGCATCCCGGACACCGATGATAACAGGAAGATCAAGGCGGCACACATCATGATTGATTTGATCATACACCCGCTGAATCATGACTGACGAAAGTTCTAAATAAGGGCGTAACGATCCAAGAGCCAATCCAGCAGAGAACATTACACTATGCTGAATGTCGAGGGAAAACGGATAGAAACGACTTGGGTATGCTTCTTGAAATGATTTGAAGTCGTTGAAAAACGCCGTAGCCTGCGAGACAACGGTCAGCTTATCATTGGTTGAGGCCATCTTCGCCAAATAGGCAGAAGTGAACTCTGAGTAGTTCTGATAAGTTGATGGATATTCAGTGAGGCGTTTCAAAAATGGGAAGGCCTGCTTATTTAGAGACTGACCGCTTTTCGTCTTAACATGTATGACGATCGGTGTTTTGCTGATTTTGGCTTTCTCAAGATATGGAAGCAGTTCATCATAGCGGTGACCGTTTATAGGGCCTAAATACTCGAACCCGAGTTCATTGAATAAACTGCTGTGAAGCATTGAATCCTTAAGCACCGTGTGAACTTTCTTGAGACCAGCATATAGAGGCTTTCCGACTGCATTATCATTCAGTATGGTAGAGACCTCCCGCTTGGTATTGACATATGCCTTTGTGACCCGCATCCGATCAATAAATTGATTCAACATGGCTGTAGATAGCTTGGAATCTTCAGTGTCATTGAAAAGGATAATGATATTCTGCTTTTTCTTCGCAATTTCCTGAAATGCTTCAAAGTTACTGCCGCTGCTCAACGCTTGGTCACCCAGAACGACAATCACATGACCATTATCACGATGTGAAGCAAAGTACCCGCTTGCCAATGATAAAGCGGAACCGGGATGCTGAGCTTCAATAAGATCGTAAGGATTTTCATGGCGACGCTGATAACCGCTGATTCCGTTGAATTGACGCAGGCTATTGAACTGATCCTGCTGGCCACTGAGTATTTTGTGAACATAGGACTGCTGACCACCATCAAAAACCACGTGGTCAATTGAAAAATCAAAGACAGCATGCAAGGCAATCGTAACTTCAACAATACCAAGATTACTGGCTAGATGCCCCCCTGTTTTCCCAATGGACTCAATCAGAAAATGCCGCACTTCTGCAGCTAATTGTTCCTTTTGCTTTTGATTCAAGGTCTTGATTGATTGTGAATCAGTGGTGTTCAATAATGCCATAGTCTCACCTACTTCTGCCGTTTTAGTAATTCCTGGATATAGTCAAGGAGCTCTGTTCCATCCAGATTTAATTCACTAATCTTCCGGGTAACACTGTCAAACAATGAATGTATCAGCTCCTCAGCCTTTCGTTGCCCAAGCAGCCTTATAGCTGTTACCTTATGATTATCGCGATCGCTTGCGGTACTCTTTCCGATTGCTTCATCGGTCAGCGTAACCTCAAGCAAGTCATCTTGAATTTGAAAAGCTAGCCCTAATGACAGGCCGATTTCACGCAAAGCAAAGATATGTTCATTCTGATTGGCGATAATAGCGCCCATTTCAAGGGCAGCACTTAACAGTTCGCCGGTCTTTAGAGAATACATTGCTGAAAGTGCTTGGAAGTCAGAGTTTTCATTGATAAGCGATAAGTCCTGGTACTGTCCGAGTACCATGCCGTTTGCACCGCTGCGTGAAGAAAGAATCTGGATGCACTTCACTCGATTCTCAGCATTGAGCGAACAGCGGGAAAGAACTTCAAAAGCACCCGTCAATAAGGCATCTCCTCCCAGCATTGCATTTGCTTCTCCGAACTTGACATGATTGGTGGGTAAGCCACGGCGTAAGGAATCATTATCCATGGAAGGCAGATCATCATGAACCAAAGAATACGTGTGAATCATTTCCAATGCCAATGCACCATCAAGACCGATAAACGGATCTAATCCGTAATCACTGATCAGCTTTAGCATCAGTAATGGCCTGACCCGCTTTCCAGGTGCAAAAAAGGAGTAAAGCATGGATTGCTTGATGAGAGAATCGTTGTAGATTTCAAACACTTCTAAAGCATGCTGTTCAAAGAGCTTCGTCAGATTCATTGTCATCGTAGTCCTTTACCAGCGTGTTTATCTTATCAGTATAGATTTTTAACTGCTCGTTGCAGTATTTAGAAAGTTTCAAACCTTCTTCAAAGAGCTGAATAGATTTCTCCAAAGCAAGATCCGGCTGTTCAAGTTGAGAGGTGATTGAAGCAAGCTGTTCCATTGCTTGATCAAAGGTTAAATTAGTCTGACTCATTGATTGTCTCCTTTTCTATGACTTTTGTCCTAACTGTTCCATCTGCATACCGTATGGTTAACAGGTCATTGATGCCTATGTCACGAACAGAATGAATAAGCTGTCCGTCTTGCTCTGTAATTGCAAATCCCTTCGCCATGATCTTCAAGGGCGACTGATAATTGAGGCGGGTCAATAGCTGTTCATAATGATGAACAGCACTCACCATGGACTGATTCAGATAATCCAGCTGCTTTCCCCGCTGATTTTCAACAGTAACATACGCAGCTTCCAACCGGTTTTTGAGGCGTACTGCCGATTGCCGCATTCTCTGATCCAGATTTTTTTGCCTATTTAGTATACGATTCACGAAAAGTGTCAGCTTTCCTTGACAATAATCGATCTGCATGGTCTTGTTCTCGATGAGCCGTTCTGGATTGGTGTAAATCTGCCGCTCGGTGAAATGTTGCAATGAAACACTGGATTGGCGGATTTTTTGGGTCATAAGCTGATATTGCCGATGCTTGAACAGTTGCACTGTATCATTCACTTCAGAAAGGACAGGTGTCGCCTTTTGTGCTGCGGCAGTCGGTGTCGGGGCTCTATAATCAGCGACATAATCAGCAATTGTCGTATCAATTTCATGCCCGATCCCTGTAATGATCGGTGTTTTTAACTGATAGATAATGCCGGCCAGGATTTCACTGTTGAAAGCCCAGAGATCTTCAATAGAACCACCGCCACGAGCAAGAATCAGGACATCATGGGAATGATTATCCGCTTCGGTCAGACGTTGGATAATCATAGCGCTGGCTTGCTCACCTTGGACAAGCGTCGGGTATTCGGTAATCCTCGCAACCGGCCAGCGCTGTGCGAGCGTCTTGCGAATATCAGCCTGTGCAGCACTTTGATCGCCCACTATAACACCGATGGAAAAAGGGTATTTCGGAATGCTTTGCTTATGGGATACTTCAAAAAGCCCTGACTCAGCAAGCTTCTTTTTGAGTGCTTCAAATTGAATGTAGTATTGACCGAGACCTTGAAATTCCATGGTTCGGGCAACCAACTGCAGTTGACCAGTTACCTGAAAGATACTCAGATTCCCTGACAGGATAATCTGATCACCATCCCGAGGCTGCTTAGCGACCCGTGAATTCTGAGTTGAAAACATGACACAGTTGAGTTTGCTGCTTTTATCTTTTAAAGAAAAATACCAATGACCGCTTCGGTGAGCAGTAAAATTGGATATTTCAC
>CALNCD010000080.1 GCA_937874965.1 uncultured Erysipelotrichaceae bacterium
AAATCTTGACTATCTTCTGCGCGGCGGACGGCTTTCCAAAGCCAACGCAATGATCGCAAATTTACTGAAAATCAAACCGATTCTCACCTATCTCCACAAGCAACCCATTAAAGTGGTCAAGAAAGAGAGAACGCTTGCCGGTATGCTTAACACAATTCTTGACTTGGTGGAAGAACAGCAGCCAAAAATCGCATTTCTTTTGACCAGTGATGCCTTAAACCAGGAAGCTGAAGCAAAACTTCAGGACGTCTTCCAGAAACGCTTCCCTGATATTCCCCTGATTCATTACCCGCTCTGCTCGGTTCTTGGGGCACATCTGGGACCCGAATCCTATATCATCGCCTATTCAAAAGTCTAATTATCTGACCAAGTTGCTAAATGAACTTGGTTTTTTTAATGTGTGAAATTCAAAAGCTTCAAGAACCAATCCAAGTAGGTTTCCTGCTGATAAACAATCCGTGCTTCAACCGGCATGGACTTGATCAGCACAATTTGATCATGATGACTTTGAACAGTAATCTTTGAAATGCTGATTTTTACCCGATACAAAAGAGCGCTACCTTGGCTTGTTTCCTGAGAAACCGTTCCGGCATCAATGAAAATCAGCTGTCCAGGAATTGTTCCATAGGTTAAGCTGTTTATCCCCGAAATGGCCACGTTTACGGTATCATTCAAGTGCACCTTGCCAATATCCTGTGCATTGATATACGCCTCGACAAGCAGATTCGATTCGGATGGATTGAAAACCTCCGCGACGATTTGATTCTGCTGAACACTCATCCCTGGGACCAATGGTGTCACATAATGAACTGTTCCTGAGTTCGGAGCATGAATAGTAAATGTTGCCAGTTGTCCTTGCTGGACGGACAGCGAAGCCTTGTAGTCTACCAACAGCGATTCAACACTCGTTCGGGATTTCCCGAGTTCCATGATTAATTGGGCCAATACCTGCTCAGCTTGAGAGGATGGATTTTGATGTTGTTCCAGCAAGGATTGAATTTCAGATTCAACACCGGATATCTCGGTTGATTTTGAAGTGATCAGTGCCTCATTTTCAAGCGGATTCATGTTCAGAAGAGCCAGCTCGTTCACCAGACGATCCCGCTGTTTTTCCTTTTCCGCCAATGAAACCAATATGGTCATCTTCCCTTGCGCTTCACTTTTGACCTGAGACAGGTAATAGTCCACATACCCATAGTATTCCTGTTCCAACCCGCTGTTTGCCATGAGATTCGTTTGCTGTGAAAGTGAGTATTGGTATTTGTCCATTTTTTCAAGTTTTTGAGTTGCGTGCTCAATCTGTGCCTGCAAAGCCGCAATTTGCAAGGATTCCTGACCATTTGAAATCTTCAAAATTACTTCGCCTGCTTCCACCCATTCCCCTTCCTCAACAAGAATCTCAGCCAGAGTTCCGTTGCTGTTCATGGAAATATAGTGATTATCCATTGTACTGACAATGCCCTGGCCTTTGACGACATCCACCTTCATCACGAAAAAGGCGAAAACAAAAGCACCTATAGTCATTGCAGCGATAACCCCAATGATCCCGTAAATCAAAGGCGTCGGCTGCTGTTCAAAAAAAATCCGGCTTTCCTTCAGCTGTGATTTTGAATAGAACATCATAATGTCACGACCGGTTTAAACAAATCCAGAACTAAACGCTCAGGCTGATCATCCAGTATTACACTGATCAGCTCCCCTTTCGGCTGTAATCCTGTTTCAAAAAAGTGCAATTCCAGTTTTGAATACGCATAGTTTGCATACTGAGGATGTTCATCAAAATGAAGATAAACGCAATGCGCATACTGCCGTTCTTCCAAAAAGCGATACCCACCTGTCATTATCTGATAATTACGGACCTGAACCATGACATCATAATCAATATGAATCTGCCCTTGCTCGGACACTTGCGTTCCATAATTACACGTAATTAAGGGACCATAGCGCTGAACCGAAGACATCGTTACTTGGTCGATGAATTGATTTATCCTCTGATCGAGTTCATCAATGGGACACTGCCGCAATTCAAAAACAAGAAGATTCCTCAGTTTCAGATGCTTATCATTCAGTACTTCCAGCTTACGCATAATCAAAAACCTCACTTTCTGCCGTATCTTGCTTCTGCGGTAACTCGGCAATGGCTTGCAGTGCAATCATCCGGGCATACTTTTCATTGTTCTCCATAAGTTCTCGATGTGTTCCGAAGCCTGTTATCATCCCTTTTTCCATAAAAAATATTCGGTCGCACTGAATGATCGTCGCGAGGCGGTGTGCGATGACAATCCGGGTTGTGTTGGCCAATGTTGTGAAAATAAGCTGATGGATATTGATTTCACTGAATGCATCGAGATGTGCTGTCGCTTCATCAAAGATAAAGATATCAGGGTGGCTCAGCAATGCTCGGGCAATGGCTAGCCGTTGCTTTTCACCTCCAGAAAGATTACTTCCAGATTCTTCAATCCAGGCATTATACCGATTTCCCATCCGTTCAATAAAGCCTTCTGCCCCGGCAAGCTGAGCAGCGCTGACCACTTGGCCAAATGTTGCCTGCGGATTGGCAAGTCTCAGATTATCCAATACTGTTCCGGTAAACAATTCGACATTCTGGGAGATGTAGGCTATTCTTTGCCGCAACCATGCGACATTCACATCCTTTAGATGATATGGTCCAATGCTGACATCACCCTCAGTCGGTTCAATAAAGCGCAGCAACAGTCTGGCAATTGTACTTTTCCCTGCTCCGCTCTCCCCGACAATTGCTGCCGTCGTGCCTTGCGGAATCTGTAAATTCAGACCCTGGATAACATCGGTTCTTGATCCATAAGCAAACGAAACATTCGTAAATGTCACATCCCCCTGCAACGGACAGCCTGTCAGACGTTCTTCCCCTTCACTCTCCTCCCGGTCAAGGCTCATCAATTCACTCAATCGATTCATCGCAATCTGTGCCTCCTGAACGCTCAGCTGCAGACTGACTAAACTTTGCACAGGTTCAATGAAGTACTGGCTTAATGTCTGAAAGACAAGCAAGTCCCCTAAGCTCATTTTCTGATCCATAATAAACAGGGCACCGATTCCCATGAAAAGTAAATTCCCCATTGCGTTCACAGCCGATGCAATCACGCCTTGAACCGTTTTCAGTATGCCTTCCTTGTATCCTATTTTCAATGTATTGACATAGCGCCTCTCAAGCTGATCAATCTGATGCTGTTCATTGTTGAGTGCCTTGATTGTTTCAATGTTTGTCATTGATTCGATTAGTTGGGAATTCATGAGGCTTCCTGCTTCCATCTGTTGATAATTCAAGGTTTTATAAGGCTTCTTGAAGAAATAGATCAGGGCAACGTTAATCACAACAATACCAAGAAGAATAACGAATAATTCAGGGTTCAGAATCCATAGCACAACCGCTGACACCATTGAAAGAAGGGTATCCATCACCAAGGAAACGGAGGCTGATGTCATGATTTCCTTGATCGTCATCGCATCCTGGAACCGTGTCAGAATGTCTCCGACTTTACGGGATCCGAAAAAGAAGTACGGCAAATGGATGATGTGATTGTAGTAGCCAAGAAGCAAGGGGATATCAATCTTCCGGGACAGAAACAAAAGAACAACCTGGCGAAAAGCTGACAGGAGATTCTGCATCAAAGCAATCAATGCAAATACCAGAAGAAAGAGCACTAGCTGATGCCGTAATTGATACGGGATGATTTCATCCATGAGAATCTTCGAGAATAAACTGCCGGCAATCCCAACCACACTCAGCAGCGAAGACAGAAACAATGCCGAAATGACATATTTTTTCTGCGGTAGAATCAACACTTTGAATATTTCGAACATTCCCTTGCCCTTCAGGGTAGTTTGTTCAAATGCACTCGTCGGAAGGCAGAAGATGACAACTCGTGCAAAAAATCGCTTAAACTCCTCTTCCGTCTGCTTGACCAGCCCTTTGGCCGGATCAGCAATGGTATAGATCCGCTGCTTCGAGATATGATGAAGTACGACAAAATGGTAATGTCCGCCTTCTGTCTTGCCATGAACA
>CALNCD010000081.1 GCA_937874965.1 uncultured Erysipelotrichaceae bacterium
ATATCCATTTCCGAGTAGGACGTCACCCCCAGATAATTCAGAGCCCCTAAAGCACTGGACGGTCCGCAGCTCCACTCCGTGGTTTGAATCGTCGGCTGGTACTTCGGCAAGATGGTCAACGATCCCGAAGAGGTCATTGCATAGAAATCAGGATGCGTATAATAGATTGAATCGGCATGATCGCCTGCATTCTCATAGCTGTCCGCACCCGCTTCAGGGTCGCCATCAACCGTTGCCACCAATGCTGGCTTAACCGGTTCACTCACTTTGGCCTGACACCCCCCCAGAATCAGCAAAAGCGCACTAAAAACAAGAAAATATCGTTTCATTTTTTCATTCTCCTTTAACAACAGCCTCTATCCTAACGTATATTATCAATAAATGCAATACATCAAATATCCGCTATTTAACAAGATATTTATCATATTGTTTAATAATACAAAACAATTAGTCAAGTAAATAGAAACAAATTCCAGTAAATGTTTATTACGAATAAATAAAACCGTTGAATGATGGCACTCTCATGCATCCAACGGCCTATTTCTATTATTTTTAAACAAATATTTTAGTATTATTAAACTAATTTTCCTGAATTTTTTTTATTCGGCGAGCAACTTCCGCAATCGGCAACCCCATCACCGTGTAATAATCTCCGTCAATTCGTCGGATCATCAGTGCCCCTTGATCCTGAATCCCATAGGCACCTGCCTTATCAACCGCTTGTCCGCTTTCGACATACTCCTGGATAAATACGGGTTCCACGTCATAGAAATAGACATCTGTCCGACTCGCAAACATCTCGATGTGTTCTTGATCCATCAGGCAAACCGCTGTAATGACGTAATGTTTCTTCCCGGAAAGCATTGTCAGCATCCGTACGGCATCCGCTTTATCCTGTGCCTTCCCCATGATTTCATCATCCAGGATGACCAATGTATCCGCACTGATAATCAAGGCTTCCGGATGATCCTTAAAGACAGCCTCTGCCTTTTGGCGCGCAATGGCCTGGATTGCCTGGGTTTTCGACAGGGTAGAATCAAAGTACTCATCAGCATCGCTGCAATAGACCTGATAATCCAATCCCGCCAGGTCAAGCAATTCTTTACGTCTTGGTGACTTTGAAGCAAGAATCAACGGTCTAATCATGTGCATACGCCTTTCTGAGCTTACGGGCTACTGCTTCAGGAACCAGGGCATCAATATTACCCTGACGAGAAGCAACAATTTTCACCATGGATGACGAGACAATCGCATATTCTGGTTTCGAGATTAGAAAAAGCGATTCAACATGATCAGAAAGCATCATATTGGCAGAGGCTTGTTGAAGTTCATACTCGTAGTCCATCACTGCCCGCAGGCCACGAATCAGGATATGGATACCCAGCTCATCTGCAAATTCCACGGTCAATCTCTTGGAAGCTGCTGCTTTGACATTATGAAGGTGGGATACGCTGTCTTCAATCATCGATAAACGCTCCTCCGTCGTGAACAGCGTTTTCTTATCATCATTGACCATCACAGCAATCACGAGTTCATCGAACATTTTCGCAGCCCGCTCAATGATATCGAGATGCCCGTTGGTAATCGGATCATATGATCCTGGAAACATTGCCTTCATTCAGCCTACTCGTCCCTGCTCTTGATGTAGACATGGCGGATATTGCTGTTCGGAATCCGGCGCTCATCAATATCAAACCGATTCAGATCCTTGATCAAGCTGGAAAGCTTCTGATAGCCATACGTCCGGGTATCAAAATCAGGTTTGATTTTCAGCACAGTATTGCCGACATCCGCCAGAAAAGCATAGCCGCTATCATCCGCTGTATACTCAATTGCTTGTTTAATCAGCTTGGTCAGGTTATTGAGTTCCTTGCCTGCAACTGTCTTCAAGGTCCGCTTCGGCGTGTCATTCTCAGGTTCACCCAGGATTTCAATATAGACAAACTTGTTGCATGCTACAATAAAGGGCTTCGGCGTCTTCTGCTCACCGATTCCCAGAACCCATTTTCCAGCCTCTCTTAACCGGGTTGCCAAACGAGTAAAATCGGAATCGCTTGAAACCAGGCAGAATCCATCCACATTATTCTGATAAAGGATATCCATGGCATCAATGATCATTGCTGAGTCAGTTGCATTCTTGCCGACTGTATACCGATATTGCTGAATAGGGGTAATGGCATTCTCAAGCATGATCTGCTCCCAATTCTTTAAATTCGGCTTGGCCCAATCCCCGTAGATCCGCTTGATATTCGGACTTCCGTACTGTGCAATTTCTTCCAATATTCCGCTTATATTTTTGTAAGGTACATTATCGGCATCAATCAACACCGCAATCCGTAAATCGGTTCTTTCCATAATTATCTCGCTTTCGTTAACCCTATTATACCGCATTTTAAAACGAATCCCATAAAAAAAGGCGCGATACGCGCCTTCAAAGATTTACCACTTGGAAGGATAATAAGCATCTTTCATAATCTGAATCAAATCGGTAACGATAGCAAGCCGAGGATTACATGGTGTGCATTGATCCTCAAAGGCATCATACGCAACTTGTTCAACATGCGCCAAGAAGTCCTTCTCTTCAATACCCTGTTCCGATAAACTCATCTTAATTCCAACATTCTTTCCTAAATCGTACACTGCCTTTGCATAGCTGGCAACCCCTTCTTCAGGTGTGCTTGCCGGCAAGCCGAGGAGTTTCGCAATATCCTGATACTTCACATTTGCCTTGTAGACATTGTATTTCGGCCAAAGCCCTGGTTTCTGTGTCTGAGCACCATTGTACTTGATGACATGAGGCAGCAGGATTGCATTGGTCCGTCCATGAACAGTATGCCAACGCCCCCCTAACTTATGCGCCATAGAGTGCGAGATTCCCAGGAAGGCATTGGCAAACGCCATACCCGCCATCGTTGAAGCATTATGCATTTTCTCACGGGCTTCCGGATCATTTGCGCCATTATCGACAGAACGCTGCAGGTATTCAAAGACAATCTTGATCGCCTGCAAAGCCAAACCGTCCGTGAAATCATTCGCCAACGTGGAAACATAGGCTTCAGTAGCATGAGTGAGAACATCCATACCGGTATCTGCGGTGACAACCTTTGGCAGTTTATCAACGAAGATAGGATCAACGATCGCAACATTCGGCGTCAATGAGTAGTCCGCCAACGGATACTTCTTGCCTGCTTTCTTATCTGTGATAACAGCAAACGGTGTCACTTCAGACCCGGTACCTGAGGTTGTCGGAATACAGACCATCTTGGCCTTTTTGCCTAGTTCAGGATACTTGAACGCACGTTTACGAATATCCATGAACTTCTGCTTCAGATCATCGAAGTTAACGTCTGGATTTTCATAGAACATCCACATCCCTTTAGCAGCATCCATAGGTGAACCGCCACCCAAAGCAATAATCGTATCCGGCTGGAAGGATGCCATGATTTCATAACCCTTGCGGACTGTTTCAATCGAAGGATCCGGTTCGACATCTGAAATCAACTGAATCTGGACCTTATTATCACGTTTATTGAGTTCATCCACAACGATTGAATAGAATCCCAGATCAACCATGGATTTATCAGTAACAACCGCAACCCGGTGCACATCAGCCATTGACCGCAAGTAGCTCACAGCATCACGTTCGAAATAAATCTTGTTCGGGACTTTGAACCATTGCATATTGTTGTTCCTTCTTCCTACTCGCTTGATATTGATGAGATTCAGCGCATTGATGTTGTTGCCAACAGAATTGTGACCATACGATCCGCATCCTAAAGTCAATGAAGGAATAAAGGCATTATAGACATTCCCGATTCCCCCGAAGGTTGATGGTGAATTCCAGATAATACGGATTGCTTTCACACGTTCACCGAATTGATCAGCTAACGCTTTTGAAGCAGTATGGATTGCGGCCGAGTGACCTAATCCGTTAAACTCAACCATTGCTTCAGAAAGAGCCATTCCCTCTTCTGTTGATTTTGACTTCAGAACAGCCAGAACCGGGGATAGTTTTTCACGGGTCAATGGTTCACTGATCCCGACTTCGGAACATTCACACGCAAGAATCAGAGCATCATCCGCAACCTTGATTCCCGCTTCCTTCGCCAACCACGTTGCCGATTTACCGACTACAGCCGGATTAAGTTTCGCATTGGCACTTTCTGCAGTGTGACCTTCAACACCGAACATGTATTTTTCAAGTTTTGCCTTATCTGCCTTATTCAAGAAAACAACACCATATTTCTTGAAACCGGAAACTGCTTCATCATAGATTTCCTTATCGATGATAACCGCTTGCTCAGAAGCACAGATCATCCCGTTGTCAAAAGATTTTGATAATACGATATCATTGACAGCCTGCGGCAGATTACAAGTCTTTTCCATATATGCCGGCACATTTCCTGCACCAACACCCAAAGCAGGCTTGCCGCAAGAATAGGCTGCCTTAACCATCGCATTCCCGCCGGTAGCAAGGATTGTTGCGACATCAGGGTGGTTCATCAACTCACTGGTCTTATCCATCGAAGGATTTTCAACCCACTGGATGCAATCCTTAGGTGCGCCAGCGGCAACTGCAGCATCATAAACAACCTTAGCAGCAGCGATTGAACACTGTAGCGCATTCGGGTGGAACGAAAAGATAATCGGATTACGTGTCTTCAAAGAAATCAATGATTTGAAAATTGTCGTAGACGTAGGGTTGGTTACCGGTGTCAACCCGCAGATAACACCGACCGGTTCCGCAATTTCCGTAATGCCAGAAATTTCATCTTCACTGATGATCCCGACAGTTTTCAAATTACGCATGTAATTGACAACATGTTCACAGGCAAACAGATTCTTAGTTGCCTTATCTTCAAAGCAGCCCCGGCCCGGCTCTTCAACGGCCAATTTTGCCAGGATACCATGATGGTCCAATGCAGCAACCGATGCCTTCGCAACGATATAATCGACCTGTTCTTGATTCAGGGTTTCGAATGTCTCCAACGCCTTGACACCCTTTTTAACCAGTGCATCAATCTCAGAAACAGGTAGTGTTTTCTTGTCTGCCATATAAGCCTCCTTGTTATTTAATTCACATGATAATCATACCGATTTTTGAGATCAACGCCTAGTATTCATTCCGATATTTGCGCGATTAAATCAAAATATTCATCTTAACTTTTTATTGTTACCGTTTTCATTGTGAAATAAATAACAAGATGACACAACTTCAACTGTAAAAGAAAAGACATCATTGCTGATGCCTGATCTTTTAAGGGAAAGATTTATGCATACCAAATGGGGGAAATTTGGTACAAAGGAGAAATATAAGATATTATTTATCTTATGCTCTTAGTCTAC
>CALNCD010000082.1 GCA_937874965.1 uncultured Erysipelotrichaceae bacterium
ATTATTGATCGGATGATCCTTTATCCGATAAGCCGGAAAATCCACAAGCATCATGGCTGTTCCTTCGTCCTTTTCTGTTTATGAGAGTTTTCTCACTTTTACAGAACGAATGAATGACAGCATGTTCATTTAACGGTTTTTTATGGGATGAAAAAATAAATTTTGACAGCTTTAGTTTTCCCTTAACTGACTGTTAACTGAATCGAAACTTATCACTTACGTAATGTTAATGAGAATTCTCTAATATACAAGCGTGATAGGAGGAAATCATGAAGGAACGATTAAAACGGATTGCTGTTTTTGTGTGTGTTTTGGTCTTGGTGCTCTTCGGCTGGAGAACGAGTGTTATTCATTCGCTGGATGTCGAAATGGCAAATTACAAGATTCAGGTTGGAAAAGAAAAGACATATCATATATTGAATTCAACCCGGTGGTTTGAAGTCTATACATCCACAAATCATCAGGTGAATCACCAGGAAGCTGGCGGCGAAGTTGACTTTGTCAGCTTTTCGGATACGTTGTATGGGAATGCAGGGACATGGACCCTGGATATCAAGTCAGTGAAGGACGGTTATCGCTTTACGGGATGGAGTGTCAGCTGGGGGAAATACTCTGTTTCGGAGGATGGGCGTCGGTTAACCATCAAGGCAGATGGAAAAAATGCAGGAAATGCAACGGCAAATTTTGAATTTGTCGGGTTCAGCACGAGCATTGATCTTGGCAGCGGGGGTATCTTTAACACGTCGCAATCATCAGTCTATGCTCAGCAGGTCCCTTATGGGGTACTGAGTGTTCCGGACTTTACACTCAAGCCGGGATATACATTTAGCGGGTGGTCGAGCACTTTGGATGTGGCTTCCTCGAAGACCATTACTCCGAATTATCTTCTCGATGTAACTATCGATACACAGGATGGAACGGAACCGACGCTGACTCGGGTTACTCAGGGTTCAAGCATCAGCCATCCTGGAACTCCTGTCCGGACAGGCTATAACTTCTTAGGCTGGTATGATAACCAGGAACTGACGCAGCGTGCCGACTTTACACAGCCGATTCAGACCCCCAAAGTCTATTATGCGAGCTGGGAAGCTGCGTATTACACATTGGTGCTGGATGGCAATGAAGGCGTGTTCTCGGGAAGTTCCCCGAAACGGGAAGTCCAATTCGAATCTGTCCTTGGAGAACTTCATCAGCCAACCCGTGCCGGATATCATTTCCTGGGCTGGAATACAGGTGCTGATGGACTGGGTCAAAGTTACAGTTCAATGAGTCTGATGCCGAATCATGCTTTGACGTTGTACGCTCAATGGGATCAGGATGTGTACGCTGTAACCTTTGATGGCAATGGGGCGCTTTCCCCGGCGATGCAATCGAAAACCTACGGCCAGTTCATTGATGAACCTGATCGTCCCAGCAAGGAGGGCTATGAATTCCTTGGCTGGCAAGCAATTGGTGAATCATCGCTCTGGGATTTCAATCGTCCGGTCAGTGCTTCTGTGGAACTGCAAGCGCAATGGCGTGAAATCCGCTATTACGATGTTACCTTTGAGAGCGCTGGCGGAAGTTTGGTCAATGGCTATACGCATGTCCTTGAAAACTCCCTGATTGACCAGCCTGAAACACCTTTGAAGTCAGGCTATACCTTCTTGGGATGGTTTGATTCGAATAATACCCGTTGGGATTTCGGCACTTCGTTGCTGACGCAGAGCCTTGAATTGAGAGCGCATTGGCAAGCCAATCAGCATACAGTTGATTTTGATGGAAATGGATCATGGAATACGCTGGTCCGTCAGATTCATGGTATTTTCAATGAAACGGTTCATGAGCCAAGTGTAACCCCGAAACGATTTGGCTATGCCTTTATCGGATGGACCTTCAATGATCAGTTCTGGAACTTTATGAATGCTCTGATGCCTGATCAGGATTTAACCCTTACAGCGCGGTATGAAGCCAAGACCTATACGGTATCCTTCATAGCCAATGCTCAGAATGTCAGTGGACTGCCTGCGTCGATGCAATCAGTCTATCAAAGCCAAGTGACTGTTCCCCTGGAGCAGCCTTCGCGGGAAGGTTATCGATTTGCCGGATGGAATACGCAAGCCGATGGTGCGGGCCAGTCATTCAATGAGGTTTTTGCGAACGGCATGGTCGGTGGCGATGTGCGCCTGTATGCGCAGTGGGAGAAGTAAGGGATGAGAACCATTTTACGAAAGCTCAGTGCTTGTGTGTTTGCTTTGGTGTTGACCGTTACGATGATGATGGCATCCCCCATTTCCGCTGAGACGTCCAAACCGAGTGATTCTCTGCGGATTGCTGTCATCTCTGACTTGCATTATTATCCGACGTCATTTACCGGCAATTACAATGAAGCCTATCAGAATTCGGTAAAGGGCAGTCTGCGGCTGGTGGGTGAGAATGCACCTGCCACGCAACGCGCCATTGAGATGATTCTGGAAGATGCGCCGGATATCGTCATGGTGACCGGTGATTTAACCAATGATGGCGAGAAGCAAAGTGCTATGGAATTGGCGGCTCTCTTGCAGAAATTGGAAGACCATGGCATTAAAGTCTATGTCATTAACGGGAATCATGATATCAATGTCACGACCGGTGTTTCCTTTGCCTCTGGCAGTGCAGTCCCGGTTGCAAATATCACGCCCAGCGAGTTCCGTCAGATTTTCAAGAACTTCGGCTATGATGGCAAAGACGATGCTGTCTACTATCAGAGCTTGAATACGGCCAATGCTGACTTTATTCAAGGCGGCATGAGCTATATGGTCAGTGTTGCTCCGGGATTCAAGGTTCTGATGCTGGATTCTGCCGTCTATACAGAAGACTATCAAGGGCAATCAGAAGCCATGCTTTCGCCGGAATTATTGGCCTGGGCAGTTGATCAGCTGGAACAGGCTCAGCAGAACGGTGATGTCGTCATTGGTGGCATGCATCATCCGCTGTTGACGCATTTCGGAAATAATTTAACAAGCTTGCTGAATTTTACCTTGTTTGAAACGATTGATAACAACAAGATCGCTGCCGAGCAATTAGCCAATGCGAATTTGAAATACCTCTTCACAGGTCATATGCATGGCAATGACATTGCTGAGTACACGACCCGTAAGGGGAACAAGATCGCAGACATCGAAACTGCTGCAATCGGAGTAATCGGTGCACCGATCCGTTTTGCGACAGTCACTCGCTCTGAGATGAGCCTGTCATCCAAAAGTATTGATACCATTAATCTTTCGGGTCAAACCATTGACTATCAAGACTATCTGAATCAGAAACTGTATTCAGGCAATACCTTGAATCAGGTGGCGGGAGGAGTCATTGTTGACGATGCTGTCACGACCTTGAAGTCAACAACGATCTATGATCTTGTGCAATCTGCTTTAGGGATCAATCTTAAACAGAGTCTGGAAGATGGCATTATCAGTGCTCTGAGCGAAACCAAGGAAATGGACCTTTCTGTGGGCAAGTTCAAAATGAAGATTGACGGTGCGGGCACGAATGATCCGAAGATCCATATGTGGGGAACAGGTATTTCCGCATTGCTTCCGGACTATGATATCTCCATCCGCAATAATATCTTTGTCGGATTGGATGATATGCTGATCACTCAGTTCAATGCGGTCTGGCTAAGTGAAGATGCCCAAGAGACCACCCGGCTTGAGCGGGCCTTGCAGGCTGTGGTCAGTGATCTTGGCAACATGGTCGTTCATGCCAATGGGAAAACGCTGCAGGATCTGTTTAATGAATCCATCAAAGCAAGTACGATGGGAGCGGAATCAATGCCGGAATGGGTGAGTGAAACCATTGCGGATTTCAAGATCACCCTTTCCAGAAAACTGGCAAAAGAAGTCCTTATCCCGTCTTTGAAACGAATCTGATCGATCCATTGCTGGATGAGATGTATCTGGATATCAATAAGACTTTCCCAAGCAAGAGTGTCTATCGTTCGGCGATTGCGTATTATCTCTCAGGCGATATCAATCAGCGTCAGGTCTCCTTACGGACATTGCTCACCAATCTGGCAGAGGTTGATGTCAATCAGGAAATTAATGATCTTGTCAGCAAATATGTGGATAATGACAGTGATATCAGTATGTTCGGTAATCCGGTGGCCGCCTTGATTGCTTCGCAATGGACGGATTCACTTGGACAGGATGATCAATTGAATGGCCCTGCGGTAACATTGAAATATCCGGATGCTGATCCCAATGCTGTTGCTGATGTTGCGTATAAGAACATCAGTCTGGGTGTGGGTGCAGATCAAAGCAAGAGTTTTGTCACCTGGTATTCTACGTCGGCTATCCAGGGATTGGCTCAGCTTGCCAAGAAAAGCGATGCGCCAAATGGCACAACCATGCCAAGTGACGCCTCTAAAATCCAGCAGGTGAGCGCAACAACCAGTACGACCAGCGAATTCGAGTATACAACCAACAAAGCCAGTTTCAGCAATCTTGAACCGAATACCGATTATCTGTATCGTGTGGGCAATGAAGGAAACTGGAGTGCTGTTAAGCAATTCAGGACCAGCAGTTTCGGATCCACTTGGGGTTTTGTTTTCAGCAGTGATGCCCAAGTCGGTTCAACCGGCAATCTCAATGAAGATGCCGGCGGCTGGTACTCTTCCTTGGACCTGATCACGGATAAATACCCGGAAGCCAGTTTTATCCTGCATACGGGTGACCAGGTGGAGAATGCGGATTCAGCTGAACAATATGATGCCTTTCTGAATCATTCTTCCTTCGAGAAATACCGTTTCTCAACCGTTGTCGGCAATCATGATGATGGGAATGTTGCCTATTCCGAGCACTTCCAGAATCCGAATGTCCAGAAGGACAGCGGTGCTTCAGAGACTGGCAATGAAGCGGGTGATTACTGGTACACATACAATAATGTGCTGTTTATCTCGCTGAATGCTAACAACAATAACTATGAAGAGCATAATGCATTTGTGCGCCAGATCATGGGGCAGTACAGTACGTCCAAGACCTGGAGTATTGTGACCTATCACCAATCGACATATTCTGCGGCCAATCACTCCGACGCGGCGGGTATTGTCGCATTGCGTAATGCACTCTCGCCGGTTCTGAGTGAAACAGGCGTGGATGTTGTCCTGATGGGGCATGACCATTCGTATGTTCGGACATACATGATGGATTCAACGACTCCGCAGGTTACTGCCGGATTGACATACAACATTACAGATCCGGCCCGCAATCTGGTACTCTATATCACTGCAAATTCACCGGCAAGCAAGCATTACAGCCTGAAAGGATCACAGCAGAGCTATGCAGCGGTGCGTAACCAGGAAGGGCTGAATAATATTTCCTATATCGAAGTCACAGACAACAGCCTCCGTGTCGTTACCTACCGGACAGAGGTCAGTGATCTGGTTCCTGTGGCCTCTGCTGATGACATGAGTATCCTGGATGAATTTACGATTTACAGATCCCAAGGAACTTCGGAAGTGCTTGTACCGACGCTCAGTGTCGGCACAGACCTTACATTGACTGCGCAGCAAGCCCTTCAATTTGATGCACGCCAAGGAATCAAGGCGTTAAGCGGTTCTGGTGTCCTTATGAATGATCAGGTGCAGATCAGCGGTACAATCGATCCAGCTCATGACGGCAGCTATAAACTGGTGTATACATTCAATGACCAAGGTCAAACGGTTGAAGCGATCCGCTATATTACCGTAACCGGTAATGCTTATTCCGTTCAGTTTGATTCCCAAGGCGGAAGCGCGGTGAGCGGCTATGATCAGCTGAATGTCAACAGTTTGATTATTCAACCCGAAAATCCGCAGAAACTTCACTCAACCTTTATCCGGTGGACGAAGGATAAAGAAGGATCAGTGCCTTGGAATTTCCAGAGTGATCAGGTTACGCAGAATACGATCCTGTACGCTCAGTGGATGTTGAAAGACTATACGATTGACTTCCAGTCCGCCTATGGTGAAACGCTTCAATCTCAATCACGCCAGGCGCTGACCATGATGGAGGGACTGCCTCAGCCAGAAGCAGACGGGTACAGTTTCGGGGGATGGTACTATGATGCATCCTATCAGGAACTGGTTTCTGCAGAAGATGAATTGACACAGGATGTCGTGCTCTATGCACGCTGGATTGAACGGCATGAGAGCCTTGTGGTCTTTGATTCGACAAATGGTGAAATGCTCATTCAGGAAGTTCATCAGAGCGGTGAAACACTGGTCTTGCCGATTCCGGTTCGTGCAGGCTATCTTTTCCAAGGGTGGAACACCCAACGGGATGGGACAGGCACGGACTGGCAGCAAGGCGTGACTCCTATTGATCAGGAAGAATTGGTACTCTATGCCCAATGGGCCTTTGAAATGGTCAGCGTTACCCAGGTCCTGAACAACGGCACCCAGAACGTGGTTGAACAGGTCAGGGTGAACCATTCATTGGCATTGAATACAGAGATCAGCCGAAGCCACTATCGCTTCGCAGGCTATACGTATGATCAGGAAGGAAAGCTTCCGTATCATGATGGGGATGTATTTGCACAGGATACCACTGTTTATGCCCAATGGATTTATGCAGGCGGCCTTGTGATCATGCAGCCGAAACAGCAGATCCTCGCTGCAGGTGAAGCATTGGACCTCATACTTGAAATACAAACTGATGAACCGGTGGACTACACCATTTCGCTCTCAGGCAACGATGCCTCGCTGTTCCGCGTTGATCAGCTGCATCTGCTCTCTGATGCATTGGCATCCGGAAGCTATCAGGTTACCCTTGAGGTCGAGGCAGGGAGTACAAGCCAGCAAGTTATTGTGGAAATCCGTGTTGCAGGAGATGTCAGGGCCTTGAAAACCTCACTGGATGGACTTCAAGCAATAGCACCAGCGTTTACGCTGACTTCCGGACTTGCTGCTTCCCGCTATGATCTGATTCAGAAAGCGACAGAAATCATAGCCCGTCCTTACGTGTCAGCAACGGTAA
The DNA here is from genome assembly GCA_937874965.1 of uncultured Erysipelotrichaceae bacterium. Classification (GTDB taxonomy): domain Bacteria; phylum Bacillota_I; class Bacilli_A; order Erysipelotrichales; family Erysipelotrichaceae; genus CALNCD01. Next base: position 6,972 of record CALNCD010000082.1, read on the forward strand.
TTGAAGCATTGACGCAGGAAATTGATCAATTCAAAATGAACCTTCAGACATTGATGACTGCATTCACCGGTCTCAACGAAACGATAGAGACCCAGACACTACGGCTTTCTGCACTGAATGAGGCTCATTTCTATGGGGATAGCTATATCGTCTATCAGAATGCTGTCAAAGCCGTTAATCAGCAGCTGAAGGGACCCTTGGATTCTGAAATCCTTGATTCGCTTCAGATCCGTATCCAGCAGGAGTACATACGGCTGCTGAGTCAGAAACGCTCGGTTGACAGCAGCGGACTGGTTGCTTTGCTGGACTCGATTGCGAAGAATTTCAAGGCGGATAATTATACACCGATCACATGGACTCCTTTCAATGATGCCGTGCAGGCTGGTCAGCAGCTGGTGGCTGATCTGGACCATGTCTTGCAGGCGCAAGTGGATCAGAGTATCTCGACAATACTTGATCGGATGCTGGAATTAGAGACCACGACTGATCTGGCTACGTATATTGACCAGGTGAAATCCATTCTCCGTTATCACCGCACGTATTTTGATGCGGCTGATTACACTGCAGAAAGTTTCCGTGCTTTTGAAACAGCATTGCATACGTTGGATGAATTGGTGGATCGTTACACGCGTCAGCAACCGCTGACAATTCAGGAACTCAGTGCTGCCATCCATGCATTGGAGAAAGCAAAAACAGAACTGGTGATCAAGCAGATTGATCCGAATTCAGGCTTAGCCAAGACGCTTAAGCTTCTTAAAGAGCGGATGTCCATTGATCTGGGTGATTATACCAAGAGCTCTGCGTTCCTATTGACGGACTCGCTCAACCAGGCCCAGAATCTACTGGATCGTTATGCTGAAGATGTCGATTCCATTACGGCAGAAGCGCTGAATAAAGCCATTGATGCGATTGTTACGAATTATCGCGGGTTAAAACTGCAAGTGCTGGAAGATCTTGAGGGGTTGATTGGCCGTCAAGCAGGGATAGATTACACTTTATATACTCAGGCATCGGTTACTGCCTATCAAGCCGTGCTCAGCGATGCTCAACGATTGATTCAATCCCCGGAAACTACGAAAGCAGAATTGAGCCAATCGTATTCGACATTGGAAACGGCGTATCAGACCTTGCTTGCTTCATTAAAACCTACGGAGAACGGCAGTGTCACTCCTTCGATTCCCCAGGTTCCTGCAGATCCTCAGCAACCAGCACAGCCGGATGCAATTATCCCGCAGCTGCCCGTTGAAGTGCCTGTACAAGCACCAAGTGCAGAGATACCGCAAACCCCAAGTCCATCGCTTCCAAGTACCGGACCAGCTGAAACCTTGACGCAGAAGGATAGTGCCTACTGGATCTGGGTGATTATCGGATTAAGCATCAGTGGATTAGCAGTGCTTGTCTACCAGCTCAAACGACAGAAAAAGCATACTGAAAATTAAAAGAAGAAAAAGCTCAGTCACACGGCTGGGCTTTTCAATCGTTGATGTACTCGGAGGACAGCACTGGAAACAGTGCTATTGATTTCGCCTTAAAGTTGCTTGGATGGACTTCTGAAGATCTGGATAGTCAGGATTAAACTTTCGGATAACCTGGATATGGTCACATCGTTTTTTCAGCGTCTCAAAGAATTGGCTTGCAATTTGCACAGGTGTCAGCAGCTGTGCTGTCAGGCGGGATAAGGTTTCCATGGTCTGAGGTTCAATCACAATCGGATAATCACCCATCGCCTCATAGAACCCTTTGACGAGTTCCCCGCGTTGATCTTGATTGCCGCTCACACTGATGTAAGAGACCAGATTCGTGGCATTGCGCCGTTTTCGTTGGGCAGTCCCGCAGAATTTCTTATTCATAAGACTTAAATCGGTATCACCTGGGCAATAAGCCCCATGGATTTCCTTGGTTTCAATCCGAGTCGTATATGGAGCCAGCGCTTCCTTTATGAAAAGATCGTAGTAGCGGTAGGCTTCTTTATAGTCGCTGATCCCTGTCAGGGTCAACGACATGTTCAGGACGCCTTCGTCTGCGACAATGCTGCGTCCACCGGCGTTCCGAAGAAACAAGGGAATGCCTTTCTTCTTGTAATATTCTTTACCAAGAGGATAACCAGGCAGACGGGTATCATCCCATCCCATGTTGATGCCGGAGTGCTGGAAACAATGCAAGATCATCTGCTCATCACCGATCGTACGTAGACTGAAGTCATCGATGGCTGTCGAGAGGATTGCATCTTCCGGCAACCCCATTTCATTGATATAAATACCTTTCATCGGACACCTCTTTAGGGTTATTGTAGTGAGTTGACAAAGAAGATACAAGGAGGATGCAATGGATAGTGCGAATAGTGCAATAGCATTACAATAGCTGGAAGATGCAGATTCAAAGCGTATCCAGTACATCCGTTTCAATCCCACGGTCAAAAAATCTCTTCGACGCAAACGTAATAATCGATTACTGAACCAAAGTTTCTCTGCCGTTATTATGAAACAATACATTCCAGGGAAAATAACCTATAATGAAAGCAAGAGGTAACACATGAAAAAAAGATTAAAGCGAGTCAAATATATTGCTATAGAGCTCATTCGTCCATCACAGTTTATCTGGGTCTTGATTCTTCTGGCTTTCATCGGTGTGGCAGTTTATCATTGGAAAAGCATTCAAGGATTAAGCATGATTAATGAAATTCTGATTGTAGTCATTTCGTTGGTTATTACCTTTGCGCTTAATAAACTCCGTCTTATTTTCTTGAAAGGGCAAGAGGACTACAAGAAACTGTCTATCGATGGAAGTTCAAGGAAATATGCATCAGGATACGATTTGAAACGGAATAATTTTTATGTTTTCAAACTGTTTGAGAAAGAGGTTTTATTTCCGATTAATATTACTCCGAAGAGATGGAACAGGTTAAGCATTGTTGATAATCAAGAGAGCAACTATCAGATTCCCCAGTTTGTCTATGATCATTTTGAAGTTTTGATGGATGCTAATGGGGAATCGAACGTTTATAATCAGCAAAATATACGTGTGGATGATTATGGGGTTGAAAAAGGGGTGTTGACCTTGTATACATCAAGAACTACCTACTATCATTCACTGGTTACTAATTGAGCTGCTGACTATGAAATTTATCCGAATGTCAGTATCCGGAGCATGTTTTGCCCTGGACCGTTCTATCCTTCTCTAAGCAAATCGCTGCTGTCAAATCATCTTGGGTTTAATTTATATGTTGTCACACAAGATCAAAAAGTGATGATGATCAAAAGATCGCGCACGGTTTCAATTGCGAAAAGCGTCTTGGGTGCCACCGTCTCAGCCTCCTTAAAATTCAAATATGCCATTGATGAAAACGGTGAATTTACTGAGGTCTTGTTATTACAGGCCATAAAGAGAGAAATAAAAGACGAAATACATATGGAGTTTGATGATTTGTCGTTAGATCACATTGTTGCTTTCTATCAGAATTATCTGGAGGGCGGGAAACCGCAATTATTAGTGATGTATTACAGTGAATTGACAAGTCAGCAAATCATTCAGGTTTTCAACGCCGAATCGAGCAGCGATGGAATGGAGAGTCAAGATGGGAATAGGCTGCTGCCACTGGATATGAATCAAATCAATTGTATTGAAACCAATTCAATTAAAGTCGGGAAGAAAACATACGAAGTATTTCCTGATACTCTTGGTACACTTGGGTATGTACTGGAACTTTACAAAAATAAACATGCTTCAGAACAATAGTCACAATAACCTGGTAATTCAGATTTGAAATATCAAGGGTAATTGAGAACAGGTTCGTCCCTGTCAATCCTAAAGCTTCCTAAAGAAAATAGGATAAATCAGGACATTGATGTATAATAGTTCTGTTTAAAGGCATTACCGGAGGTTCCATGAAACAAAACAATAAGTTCCAGTATTCTACCCTGACGTTGATTGTTCTGGGTATACAATTGCTTGCAAGTCTAGTTGTTGCTTACTTTACGATCAAGATAAATCTTTTGCCGACAAAATATGTGGCTATTATTTTGCTTGTTCTTGTTCTGTTCTTCGTGCTTTTTGTGTTGGTTCTGAGAGGGCGTAAGGACACACTTGGCAAGAACATCGGCAAGATTGTTAGTTTGCTTATCAGTATTGCGATGATTTTTGTTTCATTTCAATATTTACAGCAAGGCGATGCATTTTTATCGAAAATTACAGGTGGAAACATCGAAACCCATGTGGTCAGCGTTTATGTTCTTAATGACAGTCCTTTACAGAAAGTTGAAGAACTCAGCGGGAAACAGGTTGCTGAAAGCAAGCAGGGTGAAACTGATTACTTAACCCAAGCTAAGGATGACATCAACAAGAAGCTTGATACGCCGATGGTGGTCAGTGATGTTAATACCTATGAAGATTTAATGAATGCTTTATATGACGGAGAGGCAGATGCGATTCTCCTCAATGACTCTCATCTTTCCTTTGTTGAATTATTCAGGCAGAATTTTTCAACAGAAACCCGGGTTTTGTATCAGTATGAAAAGACAGAAGCATCGAATGTTCAGCCATCAAATAAAAATGTAACCAAAGATACTTTTACAATTTATCTTTCAGGAATTGATACCTTTGGACCGGTATCAACGGTATCACGGTCTGACGTTAATATGCTGTTAACAGTAAACCCAAAGACAAAGCAGATTCTGATGGTGAGTATTCCTCGTGATTACTATGTGACGCTGGCAACTAAAAAGGCAAAAGACAAATTGACCCATTCTGGAATATACGGTATCAACGAAACAATCATGACGGTCGAGAACTTACTCAGCATTGATATTGATTTTTATGCTCGTGTGAATTTTACGTCTGTCACGGAAGTAGTCGATGCCTTAGGAGGAGTTACGGTGAATTCCGAGTTTGCATTTACAACACTCTGGAATGGCTACAAGATTAACAAAGGATCGAATGATTTGAATGGCGATCAGGCGTTAGGGTTTGTCAGGGAGCGATATTCATTGCCGAATGGAGATAACGATCGAGTAAAGAACCAACAAGCTTTGTTAACTGGAATTCTGAAAAAAGCGATGTCTCCAAAGATAATAACGAACTATTCTCAGGTATTGAATTCAGTTTCAGATAGTTTAGATTTATCGATAAGTTCGAATGACTTATCTGAATTGATCAAGATGCAGTTAAACGATGGCGGGAACTGGGATATTCAGAGTTACTCTTTAAAAGGGACTGGCACAAGTTCTACGAATACATT
>CALNCD010000083.1 GCA_937874965.1 uncultured Erysipelotrichaceae bacterium
AGATCGGCCAGAATCAATTCCAATTCAATGATCTCAATATCACTGATCGGATCAATCCGCCCTTCAACATGTTCAATGTCCTGGTTTTCAAAACAACGAACAACGTGGCAGATGGCATCCACTTCGCGGATATTGGACAAGAACTGATTGCCAAGCCCTTCTCCTTTGGAAGCCCCTTTTACGAGACCCGCAATATCTGTAAACTCAAAAGTAGTATAGATTTTCTTCTTCGGGTTAAACAAAGCGACCAGGTCATCGACCCGTTTATCCTTGACTTCCACGATTCGGTTTGATGGTTGCAAACGGGTAGTTTGCAGCCTCCACCTGAGAATGGGTAATCGCATTGAACAAGGTGGATTTGCCGACATTCGGCAAGCCCACAATTCCAGCTGTTAATGGCATACTATCTCCTATTCCTTGACGTCAGTATGACCGACGACTTTTTTCAATCCTTTTTCAAACTTCATCCGTTCGAGCATAATACTCCGGCCGCATCCATTGCATTTGATCTTGATATCTGCTCCCATCCGGATAATGGTAAACGTATCAGACAGATAGCATGGATGCTTCTTCTTCATTTCAACAATATCACCCAGTTCATAATCTTTTGTGATTCCCATTAGTCAATCCTTTCATGAAGCCGATAGGCATACAGTGTATTCTCCAGCAAGCTGACAATCGTCATTGGCCCGACACCGCCCGGTACCGGTGTGTACGCGGCTGCCTTCGGATAGCAAGCAGGGTCAATATCCCCCACGATGCCCTCCAAGGTCCGATGAATACCCACATCAATCAAGACAGCTCCTGGACGAACCCAGGTTTCTTTGACGAAATACGGCTGACCCACTGCGGCAACGATCAGATCGCTTTGCAGTGCTAATTCCCCGATATCCGCCGTTTTTGAATGCGCAACGGTTACCGTCATATTCCTGTCCAGCAAAAGCTGGGCGATCGGACGTCCCACCAAGTTGCTGCGGCCGATAACCAAAGCCCTTTTTCCGCTGTACTGAAACTGATAATGGTCAAGCAATGCGATGATCCCCTTCGGTGTACAAGGAACCATGGTTTTCTTCTTAAGATGCAACCGACCCACATTCACTGCTGTGAATCCATCCACATCCTTATCCGGAAGAACACGGGAAGTCAGCCTCTCACTGTCAAGATGATCAGGCAAAGGCAGCTGAATGAGAATACCATCGATGGTCGGATCAAGGTTCAGCTGATCAATAACAGCTTCAACATCTTCCTGAAGGCAATTCTCATCCAAGTGAATCGTCTGTGACTTGAATCCGGCATTTATGCAGGCCTTTTCCTTGTTCGCGACATAAGTCCGTGATGCGCCGTCATTGCCGACCAGGATGACCGCCAATCCCGGAACACGATACCCTTGCTGCTGATAACCGCTGACCTCCAGCATTATCTGCTGTTTCTTGATTTTACTCAATGCCTTGCCATCATAGCACAAACTCATAGGATTTTACCTCCTTTTACTTTCTATAACGAGAGTCACTGGCCCGTCATTAACCAATGACACTTCCATATGTGCGCCGAACACGCCGGTTTTCACCGGGAATCCCGCTGATCTCAACGTCGAATTAAACAGATCAAACAATGCACTGGCTTCCTCAGGCCGGCGTGCCTGAGTAAAGCTAGGCCGATTGCCTTTGCGAACCTCACCTGCCAATGTAAATTGGGAAATCGAAAGAATTTCTCCCGCCACGTCACTCAACGAACAGTTCATTTTTTCATCGTCATCTTCAAAGATCCGTAATTTCGCAATCTTTTCAGCAACTTTCAGAATATCCTGAGTTTCATCCTCTGCCATGACACATACCAAAAGCAGATAACCCTGCTTGATTTCAGCAACCAGCTGACCATCCACCGATACGCCGGCACTCGATACGCGTTGTAGAACAATTTTCATAGAATCACCTCACTCTATTCTACTATTTTTTTACTCGTGTTAAAATAGAGACAGGTGATTTTTATGAAACAACCCCTTGCATTCCGGGTCCGTCCCACGACAATTGAAGATATTATCGGACAAGAACACCTCGTTTCACCAGGCGGTGTTCTTTATGCCATGGCTCAAGCAAAGGAAATGTACTCCATGATCTTCTTCGGCCCTCCTGGAACCGGAAAAACCACAACGGCCATGATTCTGGCCAAGCAGCTGAACCGGCCTTACTGTCTCTTCAATGCTGTCACCGGAACCAAGAAAGACCTTGATATCATCTATGCTGAGGCAAAACTATCGGTCGGCCTTGTTTTGATCATGGATGAAGTGCACCGTTTAAACAAAGATAAACAGGATACATTGCTTCCCTACATGGAAGAAGGCTTAATTACCCTCATTGGCGCAACGACCAGCAATCCATATTTCTCCATCAACCCGGCTATCCGTTCGCGCTGCCATCTTATCGAATTCAAATCCCTTACAGAAGATAACCTCATGACCATCATGCGTCGGGCAATCGATCTGCCTGAAGGACTTGATCATACCTTGGTTATTTCAGATGATCTGCTAGAAGCAATTGCTTCAACCAGCAACGGTGATGCCCGCTACGCATTGAATGTCTTGGAGATGCTTGCCTTGATTCATCCCCGTGAACAGATTACCAAAACAATGTTGGAAGATCTTTCATTGAGAATCAACATCGGTATGGACAAAGATGATGACAATTATTACGACCTGCTGAGTGCTTTTCAGAAATCAATCCGAGGCAGCGATGTCAATGCATCCCTGTATTATCTGGCAAAACTGCTGGAAGTCGGTGACCTGATCTCCTTGGAAAGACGATTGCTGGTCACGGCCTACGAGGATATCGGTTTAGCCAACCCAAGCCTGGTTTCCCGTGTGCTTCCAGCTATTGAAACCGCTAAACGGGTAGGACTTCCAGAAGCCCGGATTCCCTTGAGCACCATCATCATTGAATTGGCCTTGTCCCCTAAATCCAAAAGTGCGACATATGCAATCGACGCAGCCTTGGATTCTGTTCGCACAACAAGTGCTGAAATCCCACGCTACTTGCGTTTGAAGGCAGTCGGCGCCGACCAGGAAGAGATGTATGATTATGAACGCCGAGATCTCTGGCATCTCATCCAATATCTCCCTGATAAGGTTAGAAACGCAACCTTCTACCATCCTCAGAATCTGAACTCCAATGAGAAAACCCTGAGCCAAAACCTGGAAGTCCTGCAGAAATACAAACGTACTGCTAACCTGAAAGCATTGAAAGCCAAGAAGAAACCCGCTCCTGAAAAGTAGAGCGGGTTTTACAGTATTACCTTGTGAACCTGTAGGGTAAAGACGCTGCCGCAAGGTGCATTATCCTCGACCCGGATATGTCCGCTGATCCGCTCAATTCGTTCCAATGCAATCGACAGCCCCATTCCTGTTCCCGGAACACTCCTCGTCCGCGAAGGATCCACCCGATAAAAACGGTCAAAGATCTTTCCCTTCTGATCATCCGGAATGCCGATTCCTTGATCACGGATATGAATGAATACATACCGATCATCCATCGTTGCACTGATTTCGACAGACTCTTGAGCTGAACTGTACTTGCACGCATTATCAAGAAGAATTTCCAGAACTTCGCCGAGATCATTTTCATTTCCCCAGACCAAGATCTTTGACATATCTTGGACAATAGACTGATTAGGATAGATTGCCCTCATGCGATGGGTAATCGGCCCAAGCAAGGCCAGAAGATCGACCTGGTCAATCGTTTCCAAGGCCTGTGCTGTACTCTCCCATTCCAATAACTGTGCGCTTAGGCGCCGCATGTGACGGACATCGCGGTTCATGTAATCCAAGGATTTCTGGATGATCTCCGGATGATCATGTCCACGCCGCTCAATCAGCTGCAGGTGTCCGCTTATCGCTGCAAGAGGGGTCTTCAATTCGTGGGCAGCATCACTGATAAATTGATGTTCACGCTTTACCCCCTGACGGACCTGATCAAGCAGCCGTTCATAGGCCATGACCAGCTGATTCACTTCAAGCAAAGAAACATTGGCCCGTTGCAACCGGATCTGCTCACTATCTTGTTCCTGAACCAGCGCTGCCAGTTCCACGATCGGCTGGGTAACCTTACGAGAAACCCGGTATATGATCAATACCCCCAGCAAGAAAACCAGGGTTCCAACAGTTATGATTGCCTTTACAATGAACTCTACGCTTTCCAGCAAGGCATGCAGACTGTAATTAAGTACAATCCGGGTATCATTGACACTGAATGACGACTGCAGATAGAACTCATCCAAGCCGGCATGGGCAAATCCCGGGATAATGGTCGCTGTAATCGCCTGATCCGGTACATTGTCCGTATTGGTCAACTGTTCATGGACCGATGATGAATCAATGCTGACTAAGATCGCATTGGTTTCCTTTAGAATCAGCGCCTGAACTGCTTCTGGAAGAGAACCGTTTGCATCGGTTATCTGCGTTTCCATCTTCCGAACGGTTTTTGAAGCATTCAGGATATAATCCACGCAAACCGAAGTAACCATCGCCACTGAAAAGACGAAAAAAATCATCAGAAAAACCAACGCGTACATGAGGGTATTTCGTCCAACCATCGAGGTCGGCAGATACGCTTTAATCCGTTTCTTCATCGAACCGATACCCGACACCGCGAATCGTTTCAATCAATGCATTGGGCTGGACTGCATTTAATTTACGCCGCAGATAGCTGATATAGACATCCACAACATTTGTTTCACCCGTATATTCAAATCCCCAGACTTTATCCAGCAGTTCATCCCGGCTTACGCCCACACCCGCATGATCCACCAGATAAAGCAAAAGCTTGAACTCTGTCAAGGAAAGATCAATCCGCTGGTTCATATAGTGAACACTGTACTCAAACCGGTTGATCTGCAGCCCGCCGATGGAAATCTGATCCCGTTGTGCAGTTTTCGTCGTCTGCCGGCGCATCAGCGCCCGGATCCGCGCCAGGAGCTCCGCAATCTCAAATGGTTTAGAAACATAATCATCTGCACCGTTATCCAGTGCCGACACGCGATCAGAAAGAAAATCCCGAGCCGTCAGCAAAATAATCGGCACAGAACTGATACGGCGAATTTGCCGACAAAGATCAAAACCGCTAAGTCCAGGCAACATCCAGTCCAGCAACACCAGATCAAACCCATCCGGTTCATTGAGAAACGCCTGATACCCATCATCACCACGCTGATACCAATTCACCCCGTAATTTTCAAACTGAAGTTCATTGATGACAAAATCTGCAACACTCTCATCATCTTCAACATACAGAATTCGCATATACCCTCCATTTAAGCGTCCTCAAGACGACCACACAATTATTATACCCGGAACCAGGATTATCTTCACGCCGATTCATGAAGCATGGGTCCAAATCCTCAAACGATAGAGAACACTGTTGACCAGCTGCTTGATTTCAGGAATCCGTAAGAGATAGCCCGTTATGCCGTAAACCAATGCGCCTGCCAAGACAGTCACTACCGCTGCCAACGAGAATTCCAGACGAGCAAAGACAATCGGCTTCAGCACCACGACACAGAGTGCCATCAAACCTAAAGCAAGACTTACCTTGACGAGTAAAGCAATCATGACCCTGCCTTGAAGCAGATGGTATTCTTTTTGGGAAATCAGTATGAAGATCAAGGAAACGACCAACGAAGCCAACGCCGATGCCAGGACAATGCCCTGCAGTCCTTGACCCAGAGAGAACAAGAGATAGCCGAAACTGACCGTCAAAGTGACATTCACACAATTGAGAATCATCGGAATAGTCGTCCGTTTATGTGCATAGAAAAGTTTACTTAACAGATCAATCAAGCCATTCGCCAACAAGGCGATCGCCTGAAACTGCAAAAGATTGCCCAGCAAAGCAATCGCTTCATGATCCTCAGAAACCATACCGAGGATTAACGTCGAAACCTCGTGACCCATCAGCATAATCCCCAGGGTCGCGGGCAGAGCCAGCAAGAGAATATAGGACAATGCACTCTGCATTGTCCTGGTCACCCCTTGAACTTGATTCAAGGAAACCAGACGCGCCAACTTAGGAAAGATCAGCGAGGTAATTGAAGTTATCGCAACCGCCTGGATCAATCCGATAATCAAGGTTGTATACAGCATGATGGTTGCGCCATTGACACTGGTTGTCAGCTTAACGACCATCATATCGCCGATTTGCCCGTAAATGGCTACAAAAACAATCGGCAAGCTGGACCTGACCATCATCCTGACTGCTGGATCGAAGGGTTTGAATATCCAGGAACGTTTAAACCCTTTGACTTTGGAATAACCAACCATTATGATGGCTTGAACAATCATCGAGATCAGATTCCCCCAGGCCATCCAGATCACATGATTGCGTCCGAGAATAAAGAACACAATCAGAATCACGTTTGCCGGCAAAGAAATCAACGCCGGAACAATAAAGCTTTCCTTCAGATTCAGATAGCCCGTATGGAGCTGGACCAAAGCCACCGAGAAAACCCCCAGGCACACAATTCTGGAAAATTGAATGGTCAATGCCAGTGTCTCCCCTTGATAACCCGTCAGGATTGGAATCAGGAAGTCAGCACCCAGAAGGAACAAACCGCTGATAACCAGACATAAAACCATCGTTATCGTCCGGATATTATTGAGGAAATCCATCGCCTTTGCTTCCCCTTGCTTGGATTCAATCGATGTATAGGCAGGAATCATTCCGATAATCAGAGCACTGGAAATAATGGTAAACCACTGGTTAGGGATATTGTTTGAGTAGTTAAAGGCCTCAGCAATCGGACCGACGCCTACGATCCGTGTCAGCACCAGCATCCGCAAAAAACCGCTGAGCCGGGCAACGACCGTGCAGATGGCGATAAGAAGAGTCAGCTTTTTCATGATTGTTGCTCACGCCATGAGTTCATGAAGAATCTCAACCCTTGGCTAAGCAGGATTGAAAAGATAAGTATAAGCCATTCGCCAGGACGCAGCATAACCAGATTCAAGCGGGAGGACAGAAGGATTGAACCACTGGTTAGCAGCACAAGCATTGATAGCAGCACGGCACCCCTGAACCACGTCATGTGAGAATAGATATGCACCAGTTTCAGCATTGTCGTGATCGCCAGTACACCATAGAGAAGGGTCTGGTAACCCCCATCACTGAGACCCAGGGATTGTCTGAGTACCGTGATAATCAACACCTGGATCAGAATCAACAAGGCATCCGGAAATGCAGACCGAAGTGCAGAGCGCAGGTAATGACGATCCTGATATCGCGTGCTTTTCTCAAACGACAGCATGAAAGAGGCGAACCCTTCAACAAACAGATCAATCATGGTAATCTGCAACGGAATAAACGGAAACGGCATGTTCAGGATGATACAGGCCAATGCCAGCATAAATGAATAAATGGTCTTTACAAAAAACAGACTGGATACAGTAGTGACATTGTTAATGATCCGTCTCCCTTCCTCCAAGACAGAAGGCAAGGAACTGAAGGTAGAGTCAAGCAGGACAATATCCGCAATTTGAGTCAAGGAGTGGTCGCTCTGCGATAAAGCAATTCCACAATCCGCTTCTCGCATGGCAGGAATGTCATTCAAACCATCGCCGACCATAGTGACAGTGTGCCCTTCATTTTGAAGACCCTGGATAATCTGGTACTTCTGTTCAGGCGTTGCGCGGGCGAACACATGATGGGTTGTGATGATTTCATCCAGCCGTTCATTGCTGCATTGGCTTAAATCAATTGCTGAATCATCAGATAATCCCACCTGACGCGCGATAGCACTGACCATTTCCAGGCTATCACCCGAAATAATATTGATTGTTACACCTCGATCAGCAAAACGTTGAAGCGTCTCTTTCGCATCCTTACGCAGACGATTTGATAAACCGATCAGAGCAATTGGCTTAACATCACCCGCTGACTGCGCTAAAGCAATGACACGCAAGCCTCCCTGAATCGGATAATCCTGAAGCTGAATGCCTAGTGCTTCTGGAGCGCCGAGCACGATCGTTCCTTGTTCAGCAAAAATCACCGATGATTGCTTATCTGTAGAGTTGAAAGGAATGACTTGTTCAACAGCCAATGTGGAATCTTCCCGGAAATACCGCTTCAACGCCTGCATCGTCAGATTCGTATCCAGCGTAACCCGCATGATATTCCCCATGATTGTTGTTATCTCTTCGGAACTGTACTGTTGATTAATGCTTATCACTTGAACCACTTCCATCTCAAAGTCTGTCAATGTTCCGGTTTTATCCAGACAGATGACATCAGTATACCCCAATTGTTCAATCTTGAACATATTCTGGACAAGTACAAATCGTTTTGAGAGCTTGATGATGCTAATACCGAACGAAAGAATAATCAATAAAGCCAGCCCTTTCGGCAACATTCCCAAGACTGCAGCTGAGACTGAAATAATCGTATCATACCAGGATGTCCGGCGCAGAATGACAGATTCAAAAACAAGCACAGCTGAAATCGGGAGAATGATCATTGATGTAAAAGCAGTGACCTTTTTAATCCCATCCATCAATGCTGATTGATTTGCCTGCTTGATTTTTCCCATCCGCATCAGCGACGATGCATAGGTCTCCTTGTTGATACGGATAACCCGAGCATAACCCATATGGCTGACCACAATTGCACTGCTGAGGATTTCATCCCCGACAGACTTGGAAATCAAGTCCGATTCACCGCTGAGCATTGCTTCATTCAACATCAGTTCCCCCTCAATCAAACAGCAATCGACAGGCACTTGCATACCGCTCCTTAAAATGAGAATATCATCCATGACGATGTCTTTATCACTGATCGCTTCTATCCGGCCATCGCGGACAACATCATAGATACCCGCATTCATCGCCACGAGTTTTCCCACATTCGATTGGGCCTTTGCCTCAACGAAAATACCGGTTAGACAATTAAAGAGAATGATAACAATAAAAAAGGCATTCGTGTACGACCGATTCATAATCAGAATGATCGCAATCAATGCATTGATCAAGTTAAACATACTGAACACATTCTCTGCGATGATTGTCCTGATGGGCTTCGCAAGGCTCACCGGATCATTATTGACTTGCTTTGCCAGGATTCTCTGGTTTACTTCTTCTGTGGATAATCCCGATATTGCGGGATGAACTGAATGGATTGACATACACTACCTCTGTTCTTCATTCAGTGTATCGCAGCTCAGTCCTTTTGGTAATTAAGAGGGCTTGAGAGTTTCATTAGAATTCTCATAGAAAAAGGGATGCAGAGGCATCCCTATGAAACGGATCGGATATTCCAGATATCCTGTGCGTACTCGCGGATTGTCCGGTCACTGGCAAAGAAACCGGATTTCGCAATATTCACAAGACAGCTCTTCGCCCAGGCACTTCTATCCTGATAACGGCGCTGGACCTCGAGATGGGCCTTGGCATAGCTGTCGAAGTCTTCCAATAAGAAGTACTCATCGTTATGTGAAATCAATTCATCATAGATGGGCTTGAAACAATCCTTGTCTGCTCCAAGATAACCATTGACCAAAGCATTGACTGCCTGTGAAGCATCATCATGGCGGGCCAAACGATCAAAGATACGGTAATTGCCTCTCAGTTCATCCAGTTCTTCAACTGTCCGCCCAAAGATAATATCGTGGTCCCTGCCCACCAACTCATCAATCTCCACATTCGCCCCATCCAACGTACCAAGGGTCAGAGCACCGTTCATCATAAACTTCATATTTCCAGTGCCGCTGGCTTCTTTGCCGGCTGTTGAAATCTGCTCAGAAATATCTGCAGCATTCATCAGCAATTCAGCCATAGTCACCCGATAGTTAGGAATAAAAACCACCTTGAAGAAACGATTATACCGAGGATTGTCATTCACCAGGCTTCCGATCCGGTTGACCAGTTCAATGACTTTCTTCGCAAAATAATAGGACGGTGCCGCTTTGCCGCCAAAGACAAAGGTTGTCGGGATCATGGTGAATAATGGTTCTTGATCAATGCGCTGCATCAATGAAATAATATGCAATGCATTCAATAACTGCCGCTTATAGGCATGAATCCGCTTAACCTGGACATCAATCAGGGAATGGTCATCAATCTCAATCCCGGTTTCTTTCAGGATAAAATCCTTGAGAATTGTTTTGCGTTGTTGTTTGACCGCCAGGAACTCTTCCTGTAAAGCAGGATCATCAACATGGTCAAGCAGCTTCTGAAGCTGTTCGGGTTCATAGACAAAGTCATCTCCGATTGTCTTGGAAATCAGCGCAGTCAATTGCGGATTGCTGTAAAGAAGCCAACGACGATGGGTTATCCCGTTGGTCTTATTCTGGAAGCGTTCCGGGAAAACCTGATAGAGATCATGCATGGTATCCTGCTTGAGGATTTCCGTGTGGAGACGGGCTACGCCATTGACTGCATGCGATCCGACAACAGCCAGCGTTGCCATGTGAACCAACCCATCCTTGATGATGGACATATTTACAGCAGTGCGCCCATCCACGCCATAGCTTGTTGTCAGTTCATGCTGATAACGCTGATTGATTTCATCGATGATCATATAGATCCGCGGCAATAACCGCTGCAGATAATCAACCGGCCACTTCTCCAAGGCCTCCTGAAGAACAGTATGATTGGTATAACCCATGCAATGAGTGGTCAATGACCAAGCCCTATCCCAGCTGTAGTGGTGTTCATCCATCAGTATCCGCATCAACTCCGGAATCGCGAGCACGGGATGGGTATCATTCAATTGGAAAGTATAGGCATTATGGATACCTTTTAAGGTTCCGTGATGGCGATAATAGCTTTGTAAGGTGGCTTGAATGCCTGAAGAAACAAGGAAATATTGCTGACGCAATCTTAAGATTCGTCCGTTTTCCGTTGAATCATCAGGATATAAA
>CALNCD010000084.1 GCA_937874965.1 uncultured Erysipelotrichaceae bacterium
GTCCTCACGATAAAGACAATAAAACCCGCCTTACACCAAAACAGCAATTCGACGCTGTCAGCGACAAGATCCCCGGATTGCTGGAACAGAAAGATCAGCTCTATCACCACCTGCTCAAACACTTTAAGAATGAAGGATATTCCATTCATCATCAAGGCAAGATTTCAAAGAATGATCTTCCTTTTCTTCATGAGTATTTCGAGAAGTTTGTTTTTCCTCTGCTGAGTCCGCAGATCTGTGACTATACCCACCCGTTTCCTCAACTTAACAATAAACAGAGCAATCTCATTGTCAGAATGAAAGCCAAGGGAAGTGAATCCATTTACGGGGTTGTTCAATTATCCCCACGCTTACCTGGATTTGTGATTTACAAGGATAATTCGCTTCAGCGGCTTGTCTTGATTACAGACTTGATCAAATTATTTGCTGCTGAGATATTTCCTGATTATGAGATTCAGGAAACCTTGTTCGTGAAGGCCATCCGCAATGCTGACATGAGCGGGAAACAAGTCAAAGACGAACAGGATGAGTCCTATTTGGACTCGATGAAAGAAATGCTGAAGCAACGTCGCCGTCTTTCTGTGGTTGCTTTGTTTATGAGCGATACCCTCAGCAAGCCGATGACTGAATATCTCGAAAAGCAATTCAACCCTGACCAGACCCAGTACTACTCTGGCGATAGTCCCTTCGAGTTCAATTTCATGTCTCTCTTGGAGAACGTTCTGCGTGAACAGAAAGAAACACAGTTCTTCTACCCCTACTTTGTCAGTGCACCCAGCCTGCAGGCTACATCCAAAAAAAGCCTGATCAACATGATTCTCAAAAAAGACTACTGCTTTATCTATCCTTATCAATCCATGAATGCAGTTGTTAACCTGATTGATGAAGCTGCCGAGAATCCGAATGTCGTCTCAAGCAAAATAACCGTTTGGCAAAGCAATCAAAAATCATTGATGCCTTGATCGAAGCCGCCAATCACGGCAAGGAAGTGACCGTCTTTCTGGAACTCAATGCCCGATTCGACGAAGAAAACAATATTAACTGGTCCAATAAACTGGAAGAATCCCTGGTAAATGTCATGTACGGCTATGAAGATTTCAAGATTCATGCCAAAGCTATGCTGATTACCATGAAGATCAAAGGAACCCCTCGCTATATTTTCCATGTCGCTACCGGGAACTACAATGAACAGACAGCGCGTCAATACACCGATGCAAACCTCTTCAGCAGCAATGAAGCACTGGCCAAGGATATGGTTAAATTCTTCCAGGGAATATCCCTCTCCGCCCTGCAGTTCGAGAGCGAGCACCTACTGATTGCTCCTGATTCCCTGAAATCAACATTCCTGAAGCTTATTCGAGACGAGGTTGAATTTCACAGCATCTATCAAAACGGACAGATCATTATGAAAATGAATGCCTTAAGCGACAAAGAGATTATTCAAGCACTGTATCATGCCGCCGAACAAGGTGTAAAAGTCCAGCTGATCGTCCGAGGGATCTGCTGTGTCAAAGCCCGGGAAAACCTTGAAATAATCAGCATCCTCGGCCGCTTTCTCGAACATGCACGGCTCTACTACTTCCATCGCAGAGGGGAACAGCAGCTTTATCTTGCTTCAGCAGACATGATGACCCGCAATACCCAAAACAGAGTGGAGCTGGCAACCCCTGTCCTGGATCATTCCTGTAAACGGGAGCTCCTGAATTACCTGGAAATGCAGCTTAATGATCCCCATGCCTATCACATGGATGAACACGGAAATTATCATCGACAAGCTTCCGATTCAGACGCAGCAGATGCCCAGCAGCAAATGCTGGAGAGGACATCGCTCATTATATCCAACAAGGAAAACCCTCTTCGTAAAGCACTGAATTGGTTCCAACGCAAAGCAAAATAAAAAAACAAGAATCCGCTACCCTGAACCGAACCCCAAATCTTGGACAAAGATAAGGAGGTTCGGTTTTTAAATGTC
>CALNCD010000085.1 GCA_937874965.1 uncultured Erysipelotrichaceae bacterium
CGCTTGAAAATCATCATTAAAAGCATGCTGACGCCGATCATCAGAACAAGGATGAGGCGATTGCTGCTTAAGTTATCATGCAAGAGATACAAGGACAGTGATGTAAATAGCAAACCGCGATAGATATATTTCTCCATAAGTACTCCTGATGCGATTATACCAAGTTTATCAGTCAATGACAATTGTCACTTCAAGAATGACAAATTACCGGCAGATGATGATGGAAGACACTGGCTATTGCGGATGGTTTTCGTTAAGATTGAGGCATATCAGGAGGATGATTATGAGTGTACTTGAAATAAAAGATCTTGTAAAACGCTATGGTGACTTCAGTGCAGTGGATCACTTTAATCTCACCATCCAAGAAGGTGAAATTCTGGGCTTGCTGGGTCCGAACGGTTCAGGGAAAACAACAACAATCAATTGCCTGCTGTCTTTATTGACGTATGAATTCGGAAGCATTCATTTATTCGGAAAGCCTATGAAACCGGATGCCTACGATCTGAAGCAGCACATCGGGATTGTCCCGCAGAATGTCGCGGTATTTGAAGAACTGAATGTCAATGAGAACATTGATTATTTCTGCGGCCTTTACGTGAAGGACAAGGCCACCCGCAAAGCGTATGTGCAAGACGCGATTGCTTTTGTCGGATTGGAGGAATTTACTACATTCTTGCCGAAGCAGCTCAGTGGGGGATTGCTGCGCCGCTTGAATATTGCCTGCGGGATTGCCCATAAGCCGAAGTTCATTGTCTTTGATGAACCTACTGTCGCTGTTGATCCGCAAAGCCGAAACCGCATTCTCGAAGGAATAAAAGACTTGAACCGATCGGGTTCAACGATACTCTATACGTCACATTATATGGAAGAGGTTGAACAGATCTGCAGCCGGATTGTCATTATGGATAATGGAAAACAGATTGCGGAAGGCACTAAGGAATCCCTTAAAGCACTGAGTCAGTTCGGAGAAGTCATTAAGGTTGAAACCCATGATCTCAGCGATGAACAATTTCTCGAACTGCAGGCATTGCCATTTGTCTTCAAGGCCGAATGGAACAGACCGTTTCTAAGTGTCTATACCCAAAATGAAAAGCAGGGCCTGCTTCAGCTCATGCAGTTTCTCAGTGATCGATCCATTGACTATGTGAGTTTCAGAAATGAAGTTCCGACCTTGAATGATGTCTTCTTGGAAATCACTGGAAAGCAGCTGAGGGATTAAGATGAAAAATTGGCTGACTTATCGTCTGAAGATTCTTTTGAAAGACAAGTCCCTGGTCTTCTGGACCCTGGTCTTTCCGATCTTGCTGGCGACCTTCTTTAATCTTGCGCTTAGAGGGGCGTATACAAATGCCACTGTATCCAGCAGCACTGTAGGGGTTGTTGTCAGTGATCCCACTGTCCAAAGCTTTCTGGATATGCTGGAAGATGAGTATCATTTGATTGAACAGAAACCGTTCAGCAACGAGAAAGAGGCTCTAGCAGCTTTAGAGAATCAATCGGTGGAAGCATTGATCACCTATGATTCTTCGATTCATCTGAGCGTTACCCAGTCTTCCAGCAATGCTCAAAGCCTGATTCTGCGCAATGTCTTGCAAAGCTACAATGTCCGCCTGAATCTGATTCAGGAACAACTTGAATCAGATCCTACCAAAGTAACTCCGGCATTTATTGATAGCCTGGTGAATGTCAAAATGACCGTAACCAGCATTGCCGATTCGAGAACCAGTGAATTGGTGGTCATCAATTTTTATACAACGATTGCGATGCTGTGCATTTATGCCTCGTTCTGGGGAAATAAGAGCGGCCGTTATCTGCAAGCCGATATGAGTTCAATCGGAATTCGTCTCAATGTATCGCCTACCCATAAATGGAAATTAATTCTAATGGACATTGCTGCTATTTTTGTCATATTCGCGCTTGAACTTGCCATTCATCTGAGTTATATGGCCTTCGTGCTGCAGGTGCCTTTCGGAAATTATCCTGGCTTGCTGATTCTTACCGGGCTGATCGGCGGCCTGTTGTCTGCCATGATGGGTTATATGGTGTGTGTCATGGTGAAGGGCAATGAAGTCAAGCGGATCACCTTGCTATCCGGTGTCGGGGTATTCTTATCGTTCTTGTCAGGAATGATGGCTGTTCAGATCAAATACCTGGTTGAGACCTATCTTCCGGTTCTCTCAAAGATCAATCCGGCTGCATTGATCACTGATAATTTCTACTGGATTTTTATGGAATCGCATTTCTCATTGATTCTGGAAAATCTGCTGATTATGGTCGGCTTGACAATTGTGTTTGCCATGATTGCGTATCGTCGTATGAGGAGAGTGACCTATGATCATCTTTAAAAGTTTTTTCAGAATTGTCCGGCGCAATTATACCACCATGATTGTTCCGTTGGTGCTTTTTATCGGATTTGCATTTGTTTCCAACCTGAATGCGACCCAGCAGGCGATGGATTTGACGACGACCAAGCCTAAAGCCGTCATCCTTAATCATGATAGTGAATTGGGTGCATCCTTGCTGGATTATCTTTCGACAGAAGTTGAACTGGTTGATACGAAATCAGAAGATCTTCAGCAAGTCATCTTTTATCGGCAAGCATATTTCGCTCTCGAAATACCATCCGGTTATACCCGGGATTTCCTGAGCAACGGCACAGAGCTGAAGGCTGAGATGGAGGTGAACTCAAGTATGGGGTATATTGTCCAGACGACGATTAATCAGTATCTCAGTTCGTATAAAGCCTTGCGTGAAAACGGGCATAGTCATGCCGAGGCAGCAGCGATGCTCATTCAAGCAAATGCGACCCAAACGACAGTCACCGTCATCGGTGAAGCTGCAGATTCCAGACCACTTGTCCTGAATAGCTTTGCAAATCTTGCCATGTATCCGATGTTTATCACCATTATGTCAGTGATCGTCTATGCCCTCTATGTCTTTGACAAGAGTGACATCTACCATCGTACCCAGATTTCATCTATGCGCGTCTCTTCCCGGAATATTCAGCTGTTTTCAGCGGCTTTCCTGGTCGGCAATCTTATTTGGATCTTCATGATTGCCCTTGGCGGTTTCCTGATGCGGGATAACATTGATCTCTCTACACTGCCTTATACGCTGCTGAACAGTTACGTCTATTTCTTATTTGCCTTGTCCTTTGCCTTCCTTACCAGCAAGATTGCGAAGACGCCGGCTGCTCAGACTGCGATTACAAATTCAGTCGGTCTTGGCCTTTCGTTTATCTGCGGAGTGTTCGTACCGATCCATGTCATGTCATCTGCAATCCAGACAGTTGCGAAATTCTTGCCCGTGTATTGGTCAGTTGAAGTCAACCGTCTGATTATGGAGGGATCCGTCGGATTCAATCAGCTGGGTATTCCGCTTTCCATTGTTGCTTTATACAGTTTGGGAATTGTCTGTATTGCGATCCTGATCTCCCGAAATACCAGTGCCAAAACCCTCTGACCGGGAGTATATTGATTGACAGAAGGCCATCTCAGGTTTAGCATTACCATTATCCAAGGAGGATAGTACATGTCGAATCAGTATACCATTGCAGGCATTTCCGGAGGACTTAGCCAGAACTCCATGTCGCGCAAATTTCTAAATGAAGTATCAAAGGCGCTCGGTGAACAAGCATCGTTAACGGAGATTACCTATGGTGATATTCCGATTTATAATCAGGATATTGAATTTCCAACTCCAGAAGCGGTCGCCCGTTTCAGAAATGAACTTAAGCAATACGATGCCATGGTCATCGTTATGCCAGAATATAATTTATCCATCCCCGGCGGTTTGAAAAACCTGCTGGATTGGCTTTCTCGTCCGGTAAATGCCGGAGATCCTAAGCCGATTCTTGATTACCCGGTTCTTGTGCTTTCGTTAAGCGCCGGGATTTCCGGAGGGATGGTTCCCCAGGAAAGCCTGCGGTCTGTGCTTGCTTATCTAGGTGCGAATGTCATGCCACAGCCGAGAGCTTCCTTCGGCGGGGTCTATGGCATGCTGGATGAGCATGGGCAATTACAGCTTAATGAAGCCAGCAAAGGGTTCCTGAATGCGAGCGCGACTGCATTTATTGATTACATTGCGAAATTCAAATAAAGACTCCTTCGGGAGTTTTTATTTTCAGCAGCTGAGATGTTGCAACCGTTTGTTGCAAGTTCTTGTGATAGTCGAACCAAGCGTTGCTTGTTAGAATAATGGCAAGAAGGAAGGTGATTATTATTTTAAGTCAAGCAACAGTGATTCTTCGCGGATACACCTATGAAGAGGTGCGTTGTGTCGCCAGGGTTCTGAAGGAGGTGGATAGTCCATATGTACGCAATATGGAGATTACCTTGAACTCCGAGGACCCATATACCACAATTCGCAAAATTGCCGAGGAATTCGGACAGGTGCTCAATGTCGGTGCCGGAACAGTACAGACCTACGATGAGCTCGTCCTGGCTATCGATGCCGGAGCAGCCTTTGTCCTCTCCCCACGGCAGATGAGCAAGCAAATGC
>CALNCD010000086.1 GCA_937874965.1 uncultured Erysipelotrichaceae bacterium
GATTGCCTCTCTCATCGTACGTTTGCATGAAACCACTGGAGGATCCATTCTCTTTAATGATATCAATATCACTGAATTGAGTCAGAGAGAGGTTCGTGATCAGGTTGCCTATGTTCCGCAAAAAGCGTTTCTGTTCAGCGGAACAATAAAGGACAATCTGACCTTTGCGAAGGCAGATGCCACAGAGAACGAGATGCTGAAGAGCCTCGAGATCGCGAGTGCGCTTCAATTTGTCACGGAAATGCCTGAAGGTTTGCTGTCTGCGGTTTCCCAGGGAGGAACAAACTTTTCCGGCGGACAGAAACAGCGTCTATCGATTGCACGGGCGATAATCAAAGCAGCATCGATCTATGTTTTTGACGATTGCTTTTCTGCCCTCGATTTCACAACTGAAGCCAAAGTTCGCCGGGCATTACATCCATTGACAAAAGAGGCCACGGTTATTATCGTTGCGCAACGTGTCAGTTCAATCCGTCATGCGGATCAGATTATTGTTCTTGATGAAGGCCGGATTGTCGGGAAAGGAAAACATGCCGACTTGCTTGAACAATCTGCGGTATACAGACAGATTGTGGAATCCCAGGAAAGAGAAGGAGGTTCTATACATGAGTAACTCATACGAAGTGGATGACCAGTTTGATGATAAGCCGAAGAATACCAAGCTCGTCGGTCGTCGCTTAATCAAGGTAATCGGTGAACAGCGGATGCGGATAACATTGATCTTGCTGGCTGCTTTAGGCTACAGCATTTTGACGATTATTGCTCCGATGATTTCCAGTCAGATTATCGATTCACTGTATCAAATGATCAAAGAACCACTGCTTCAAGGCGGTGTAGGCACAGTCATGCGGTTTGCGGGATCAGGTCTTGTTCTGATTCTGATCGTTTATATGCTGACCAGTCTATTCAGTCTGGTTCAAGAACGCTTAATGGCCAGCGTTTCGGAAAATGTGACGCTTTCTCTGAAGAAAAAAGTAATCGTTAAGCTCAATAGATCGCCGTTAGCTTACTTTGACCAGAATCAGACCGGTGAATTGCTGAGCCGGGTAAGCAATGATATGGAAAGAATATCCGAAGCACTGCAGATGAGCACTATTCAGTTATTGACCTCTGTGTTTACGGTGATCGGATCGGTGGTTATGATGGCAAGAATGAGTGTTCTGCTGACTGCTATCGCTCTTTTCTTCATCCTTGTCAGCATGCTGATTACCAAGGTGGTAGCGGCAAAGAATCTCAAGTATGCCAGTGCCCGCCAACAGAAACAAGGTATTCTCAACAGCGAGATTGAAGAGAAGTATACCGGAAGGGTCATCATCAAGTCCTTTAATCGGGAAAATGAAAGTTCAATGGAGGTGTTCAAGGCCAATCAAGCCCTCTATACGGCGAATTTCAAAGCAGATTTCATGACCCATGCAGTGAATCCATTGATTCGGTTCACAAATCGAATCGGGTATGTCTTGATTGCGGTACTCAGCGGTATGCTCTTCTTGCAGGGACAGATCACTATCGGTAATATCCAGGCATTCATTCAATATGTGAATCAGCTGACAGAGCCTCTGGCACAAGCATCTTTCGGGATCAACTCACTTCAATCTGCCCTTGCTTCTGCTGAACGGATCTTTGATATCATGGATTCTCCTGATGAAGTCAAAGATGCTGACTCCACAATTGGTTTACCTGATATCCGAGGTGATTTGCAGTTCAGCCATGTGGCATTCGGCTATTCTGAGACGCTCTTGATGGAGGATATCAATCTGGATATTGATGCCGGTAAAATGGTTGCTATTGTCGGTCCTACCGGAGCAGGCAAGACTACTCTGGTTAATATTCTGATGCGGTTTTATGAACTCAAGGGTGGACGTATTTTGATTGACGGCGTTGATATAACTGCCTTGAAACGTCATGAACTGCGCCAGAAGTTCGGAATGGTTCTCCAGGATACCTGGCTTTTTGAAGGGACAATTGCTGAGAATATTGCCTATGGAAAGCCCGATGCATCAATGGAAGAGATTGTTGAGGCTGCAAAGCAAGCGAAGGCTGATTACTTTATTCGTACACTCCCTCATGGCTATAACTCTGTTTTAAGCAATGATGGCACATCGCTGTCTGCCGGTCAA
Organism: uncultured Erysipelotrichaceae bacterium; assembly: GCA_937874965.1. Lineage (GTDB taxonomy): Bacteria > Bacillota_I > Bacilli_A > Erysipelotrichales > Erysipelotrichaceae > CALNCD01. Next base: position 2,118 of record CALNCD010000086.1, read on the forward strand.
AAGCAATTGCTGACCATTGCCAGGGCGATGCTCTCTGATCCGCCGATTCTCATCCTGGATGAAGCCACGTCCAGTGTCGATACCCGGACAGAACTGGCAATTCAAGAAGCAATGAATGCGTTAATGAAGAACAGGACGAGCCTGGTCATTGCTCATCGGTTATCCACTATCCGGAATGCTGATAAAATTCTGGTGATGAATCATGGAACCATTATTGAACAAGGCAACCATCACGAACTAATGGAGGCAGAAGGGTTCTACCATCGCTTGTATAACAGTCAGTTTGCGAAGTAAGCCGAATGAATGAAAAGAAGATGATTGGCTATCATCTTCTTTTCAGTGTTCTTATGATTCACTCTGGCAGGCTTTCGGTGCCTGTTGATCCGCTGTCCTTGCTGTCCGGTTTTAGTGAGGCTATCGCAATATATCCGAGTTGATTGGTGTATCGTCGGAATGTTCTGAACATCGTCATGAACTGCTTCCGGTTTTTGCGATGGAGTGCATTACCGAGGATGACGAAGGTTTGTTTGAGTCCTTCGTCCTTGATCATCCCTTGGG
>CALNCD010000087.1 GCA_937874965.1 uncultured Erysipelotrichaceae bacterium
AATGGCCTGCAGTTTATCAAATGAGCGCGATGCAAATGTTAGTCTATAGCGGTTCTTTTTCAAGAACAACGCAATCGGTCCTTTCCCGATATTTCCTGCACCGATAATCAAGGCTTCTCTTTGTGTCTTCATGGAATCAGTCCTTTCATAATCACCTGTCATTAATCGTTTCCTAGGCGACAACGGATAATATCGCCATCATCAATTAAAGTCTAGTCCTCTGAATTCTGAAGGTAATCATTGGTAATCACACTGCTTTCCTGGACTGTATTCACACAGGCTGCTGCTAACTCAAATGGATCAAGTGCACCTGAATCATCATTACTGATCTTCAAATAGAGATCAATCAGCATCGGAAAATTCACCCCGGTTACAACCGGATAATGATACTTCTGAATATACGCACTGAATGCATTGCTGGGGGTTCCCCCAAACAAATCCACAAGAACCACTGTTTTTCCCTCCAAAATACTCATCTGCTGATCAATAGCTTCCAGATAATTCTCCAAAGACATATCAGGCAACAATGAAACGGCAAATACACCCTCCATTTTACCGGCAATCATTTCCGCAGATTGAATCAATGCTTCACCAAATCTGCCATGGGTTCCTATAATAATATTTATCGTTGACATCTTAGTCTCCTTCAAGTTCCTGCCGTAATCCATGACCAAGACTCCCCCCTGGATGCCATTTCAGATAGTCATCCTTGGTCAGTTCTTTACGCGATTGTAATTCAATGCTCAACATCTGGAGAACCAGTAGTTCAGCAATGATGGATAGACGTGGTGGTTTATTGAGAGAATCACCTTCTGCATGGATCCCGGCAAAGAGATGGACAGATGCTGCTTTCGCAAGCCATGATTCTTCATTGCCGCTTCACGCTAGTACGACAGCGCCATTGGTTAATAGAGCACTGACGGTTTTCTTTAATTCTTGTGTCTCCCCGCTGTTCGAGATAGCGATGACAATATCTCCCGGACAAACCTGACCTGACGATCCGTGAATAGCTTCAGTGCCATCAAGCATGTACGCACTGGTACCTGTACTGGATAAAAGAGAAGCAATATAGCCAGCAACATAGGAAGGCTTCCCAATGCCGGTCACGTGAACTCTGCCATCGTGCTTTTCACTGAACTCAATCAAATCTGCCGCTTTTGTAACAGCCTCCTGATTGATTTGCTGAAGAAACAGAAGCATCTCCTGTTCTGCTGTTTGTTTAAATGATGTCATGGATTGACTCATACTTGTCCTTTCTACTATTTGAAAAAGAGCGTCAGCGCACGCATTAACCGCTCAGCGGCATCAATAGTATTCTGTTCAGCATTTGCGAGGGCGATCTCAAGACTAGAAGGTTCATAGATTGTGCTTTCAACCGCTTGGATCCCCTGATCAAAAACGGCAGGATACCCCTTTCCTAAACTGCCAGCAATGGCGACGCATGCGATACCCCTTTTCCGGGCATAGGCTGCTACTCCCACCGGCAACTTGCCAAAAGAAGTCTGATGATCTAAACGACCCTCACCTGTGATCACCAGATCACACGTTTTCATCGAACCATCCATATCGACCCACTCCAGAATAGTATTGATTCCAGATTGCACGCGCCCACCGAGTACGGATAAGCATGCAAAAGCCATCCCTCCGGCTGCTCCGCTTCCGGGTGTATCACGGCAATCCGGGTACCCGTTTTGATGAATAAACGAACTGAAGGCCGAAAGTACCGCATCAACATCGTTTACCTGGTCGCTTTGTATTCCCTTCTGAGGACCAAAGACGGCCGTTGCTCCATCTGACCCGCATAAAGGATTTGTAACATCACAAAGCAACTGCAGATCACACCCCTTGATTCCTGGATGAAGACCTGAAAAATCTGCAGCGACAATACGGGATAATCCAAGTACTCCAGAACCTACAGCTATCCTGTCCTGATCATAAAACACACAACCCAAGGCCTGAAGAATCCCAAGTCCGGCATCATTGGTTCCTGAACCGCCAAGACCAAGCATAATCGTTCTGCAGCCTCTATCCAATGCATTTCGTATTAATTCACCCGTTCCATACGATGTAGCGCTGAGAACATGTTCGGCGTTTGCTTCAGCAATGCCAGAAGCACTCGCACATTCAATGATTGCACATCCGTCTGCAAGCAACCCGTACCATGCCGGCTGATAGTCACCTTGAGGATTCATGGCCTCTACTTCAATACGTTCACCACCTCGTGCAGCAAGAATTGCTTCAACCGTGCCCTCTCCACCATCTGCAAGAGGAACAACGGAAATCACGGCATCTGCCATGACTTTACGAATGCCGGTTTCAATGCACTTCCCGACAGCCAAACTGGTTAATGATCCTTTGAATGAGTCTGCAGCAATCAGTATTTTCATAGTATTCCTTTATTTAATCTTCAGCTTACGCATTAAAGATCTTGATTCCTTCACATTATGTTTTGTCTGTTCAATATCCGATTTCGCAATGCCCAGATACAATAAATCGCAGATCATCATCATAGCAGTACGGGATGCAACCGATCCGATATCGCGCTCACCTTGAAGATCAGGAACTCCCAGAAACACGTCAGACTGCGAAGCTAATGACGATTTCAAGTTTTGGCTGATCGCAATTGTATGAACGGAACGCTCAAGGGCACACTTCAAAGCAACATTCGTGATGTTTGAATTTCCTGAATAGGAAAGAAGAATCAGGACATCATTCTTTCCCATATTGTTCACAAGACTAAGCTGGGTTGGCGAATCGGCCGTAAAGTTGGCATCAATACCAATCAACAATAATTTGCGGCAGAAATCCTCTCCGACCGTAAACGAAGTCCCTTCTCCGACAATGACAATTTTATGTGCTTTGCGCAATAATTTAAGTGCATTGGATAAAGTGATGGTATTGACATTCCTGAAGGTCTTCGTCAAGGTATTGTTCACAAACCGTTCATACTTCAACAACAGTTTATGTGCACTGTCGTTCTTATTGATTCCTTCAATCAGAGAAGAATGTTCTTCACTTGTTTCTAAACGCTCAGACTCCTTTGCGAGTTCCAAACGAAACTGCGTGTAGCTTTCAAACCCTGCTTTTTTCACAAAGCGAATAACACAGGATGCACTTGAATCGGTCAGTTCAGCCAACTGTTGTATTGAAAAATCGTAAGCTTCAAACTGATTCTCAAGAATATAATCTGCTACCTTCTTTTCAGATTTACTGAACAATGAATATATGCTTTTGATTTTATCCACGCATCCCATGTCATTCCTCCTTGTTATCGGTTGTTTAATTGATAATATTCTAACATTTCAAGGATTGATTTATCAATGTCTGATGACACTTCATGAACCGGTAATCGAGCCGGTCCAACCGGATATCCCATGAGCTCAACGGCACGTTTCATCACTGAAGGGACACTCGCCTTAGCATTGACTTGGCGCAAAACCTCGATATCACTCTGAAGACGATCCGCTTTTTCATCATCATGTTCCATTAATGCCTGATACAGTGAGACGATATGATCGGTCATGACATTGCTTGTTCCAGCAATTGCACCGACTGCTCCCAAGCGGATTGCAGGGGCTATCTTGGAATCTGATCCGATCAGAACCTGCATGGAATCCCCGGCTGCTTCCAGATATCCTTTCAGATTCTCCATATCCCCGGAACTGTCTTTGATCGCAATGATTGTCTCTACCTTAGCAAGTTCACGGATGACCTCTTTCGATAAATTTATGCCTGTATTCTTTGGAATATTATAAAGAATTATTGGCAATGTACGATAAAAGAGATCCAAGAATGCAACAA
>CALNCD010000088.1 GCA_937874965.1 uncultured Erysipelotrichaceae bacterium
AGAGAACATCGATGCCGATATCCTGCTGATGCCCTAGCAGCGAATCCAAGTCAACAGTGATTACCCTGTCCACCGACAGAATCCGCATCACATAGCGATTCCCGGCTTTCAAGGGCAGATTTTTTGAATTACCAAAGTGAATCGGCAAGGTAACTTTCTGGCCGTAGGGTGTCATCAGCCATTGCCCTTTGCTTTGGCTCAATGTTCCCAGGATAAATTCCGTGTGCCTCTCGACAACACTGACAATCTGTCCTTCAAAGCGGCCATCACTGCCTTCCTTACGAACGACAATGACCTCATCCAGATTAATAGCAGTATTGAAATTCTCACGTTTGACATATGTATGGTCATCCCCATCCACGAAACCATAGTTCGTATTCACCACATGGAGAATACCATGCTGGTAGCCAGCCAGGGAGGCGAGGATATATTTTTTCTTCTTGGTCAGGACCAGGTCAAACGATGCCACCAAGTCATTCAATGCAGACTCAACCTGATTCGCTTTTCTGGAATCAATCTTCAAACCGTCCAGAATCTGCTCCAAGGACTGTGCTTGATTTTCCTGAGTCAGGAACGCCACTATTTTCTGCTTCATACGATCACCTCCCGATGTCTAAAAAAAAAGCCACATATCTGCGGCTGATTATTATTTCCAGTTAACCCAAATTGCTAACGCGAAGAAAAGTATTCCGAGAATGAAAGTAATATTTGAGATTACTTTCTCTGCGCCGCGCTCTTTTACGTTAGAGAACAAGTTAAGACCGCCACTACCCGTAAATGCACTACTGATTCCTTCAGACTTTCCGCTCTGCAGTAATGATAAAATAATAATAGCTGCTGATACGATAATTAATAGAATATCCTTCATGTCATTCTCCTTTCAACGTTACTCCATCATAGCAGAAAACAAGCAAATACGCAATAACCCGACTGTGCTTTCAGAAAAACAATCCAAGACAGCCGTCTGCCTCAAAAACAGTGATGGTCATCATAGTAACGTCTCAATGCCTTGTCAATCGCAGACTCACTGTTCATTGTCATCATCATCTCGGCTTTCAAGGTATATGCAAGACACATCAGATAGTTCTTCCAGCAAACATTGTAAACCTTGGACAGCGAAAGCTTCAACGAACACTGTTCAACCCAATCCAGCAGCTCGGCTTCATCCAGTTTCTTTGCCTGCAGCCAAAGAACAGTAGCCTTGGCTAACCGTCCTTCCTCCCCATACAGAAAATTCTCAATATCCAGCAATGCACGTCTCAAGACCCTCAGAACCTTCGCCTGATCCTGAATATCCACTGAACTGAGTGCACATTGCCCCATCAGATCAGCCCCGTGTGCAAAAGCATGTGCCCATCCATGACCTTCGACATATCCCCTGCTGTCCTGTTCAAGCAAAAGATAACGGAAACTCGATTGAATCATGTCCCTGACTTCTTCCGGAGTCATCCATGGGTGGAGTTGATGATTCTCCAAAAGATTTGTCCACAGCAGGGCGGTAAATGATCGTATGAAGACGTTGTCTGAGACATTCAGTTCAATTCCGGTAAACAAAAGATGCCGCTGATTGCTTTCCCGCAAGAGCCACTTTTTCTGCTTGGCTGTAAGCTGATTGCCGGATAATGCCCTTACCCATCCGCTATAGACGGCCTCACGTTCTATGCTGTCCAGTGAACCGATCGTATCCAGCATCCACATCAATAAATCATCGCTGAAGGCAATGTCTCCCTTTTCTGCCTGCTGAAGTTGAAACAACCGGTTCATGAAGCCTCCTTGGAATACTGAACCGGTGCCGCATTCAGTTCTTTAAGCCATTGCGCATTCCGATAATAGTAAAAGGAAAGCAGCATGGCGATTACCCAGGTAATTGAATAGCTCCAGAACACGACATCAATGCTCTTGAAGAGCGGCATGGCGATAAACAGCAGAATCTGGCGGACCACTGTATACGAGAAGATGAAGATAAACATCGGCGCCCGAGTATTGCCCGCTCCACGGATATAGCCTGTCAGAACATTTGACAGGCATAGAGCAGTATAGAAAGGGGTTAACACCCGGATCATCTGTACCCCGTAGTCAATAACTGAAGCATCGCTTGTAAATATGCGGACTGATTCAGGTGCAAAGACAAAGGCGGGTATCCCGATCAGTATCATTGTGACCAGACCCATAAAGCAGCAAGTCTTGACCCCCTGGCGGACCCGATCCATTTGTTTCGCACCGATATTCTGGGAAGTAAACGTCGTAATCGCCAACCCGAAGCTGGTTGCAGGAAGTCCCAGAAAGTTATTCAAGGTGCTGGCAGCATTAAATCCGGCAATCGCTGCTTCACCGAAAACATTGACATACGATTGCACAAGCACATTCGATAATGAGATAATCATCTGCTGAATCCCGGTAGGAACTCCGACAACTACAATCCGTGCCAGCATTTCACGATGCAACCGGATTTTCTTGAATTTCAAGGACATTCCGTCATGACCGAGTTTAAGCTTCCAAAGCGTCAATCCGCAGGAAATCATCTGTGCGACAAACGTTGCACCGGCAATGCCTCCGATGCCCCACTGCAAACCGACAACAAACCAGAAATCCAACAGGACGTTCACGACAAATGAAATAATCAGAATATACAGCGATGTTCTCGAATCTCCCATCGCTTGAAGAATTCCAGCCCCTGCATTGTAAAGCACCAAGCCCATGATACCCATGAAATAAACACGCAGAAACAAGACGGCATCCCCCATAATATTCAAAGGAGTATTCAGCATCAGCAGCAAGACCGGTGAAAGCAGGATACCCACGACCATCAATACCAATCCGATGATAATCGTGAATGCAATCATCGTGTGGACGGCATCCTCAAGCTCTGCCATCTTATTCTCCCCACGAAAACGGGCAATAATTATCCCTGCTCCGGTGGAGAGACCCATAAAGAAACTGATAAGCAGATTAATAAGCGGTGACGATGCCCCGACAGCTGCCAAGGCATCAACACCGACAAACTGACCCATGAAAATAGAGTCAGCAGTCGTGTACAGCAACTGGAAGACATTACCCAGCAAAAGCGGCAACGAAAAAAACAGAAGCCGCTTCCAGATCGTCCCCGTTGTCATCAGACTATTCTTTTTTCCCTCAATCAACATCCCCGCACCCTCGATTTCTTCTCTCTATTATAAGCGAAAAAAAAGGCTAGGGATAGCCTTAATCACTTTCTTTCCAGATCGTAGACGAATTCCAGAATATCGCGGGGCTGACAACGCAAAACAGTGCAGATGGCATTCAAGGTTTCAAACCGAATTGCCTTCACTTTACCATTCTTGAGTTTGGACAGATTCACTTCCGAGACATTTACCTGGGCAGCCAATTGCCGAAGCGACATTTTACGATCAGCCATAACACGGTCGAGTCTTACGATAATCATAGAATACTCCTTTCTGATTTCTTATCGATACACGATAATTTTTTAATTACGAATTAAATACTTTTAGATTTCTTCTCATTAAACCTTATGAAAGGATTGAAGAAATCACAAATATTCACTATGATTATTGTACACAAGAACAAGGAGGGATACAACATGGAATTGAATCAATTCGATGGCGTGACCATCATAAAACGTGATAATAGGACCGCACCTTTCCAGGGGGAAAAGATTGCTCTCGCCATAAAGAAGGGGTTTGACAGTGTCTATAATGACAATTATTCAGAGAAGGATATCAATCACGTCTATCAAGATGTCTTGGAAACCTTAGTGAAAGACTGCCTTGATGACCAACAGCGCATCCGGATTGAGGATATTCAGGATACCATTGAAAAATCCTTGATTCAAAACGGCTATCAGGATGTCTTCACCTCATTTTCATCATACCGTTCAAGGCGCAGCGAATCCCGTCACATCTTCTTATCCAAGCAGCATAAATTCCTGAAAGCCATTGAACAGCTCAACCAGAAAGAGGCCAATGAAGACGACAGCAAGCGTGAGAATGCGAATATTGACGGCAACAGTGCCATGGGCATGATGCTTCAATTCGGCAGTACAGTCTCAAAGGAATATGCAAAAGCCTACTTGATGAGTCCTGCTTTCAGTGATGCTCACGATTCTGGACAGATTCATATTCATGACATGGACTTTTTGCCGATGGGAACAACGACCTGCTGTCAAATCGATCTTGGTGCCCTATTTGCCAAAGGATTCAGTACTGGACACGGTTATTTGCGTTCCCCTAAAGACATTTCATCCTTTGCTGCTCTCGCTGCGATTGCCATTCAATCCAACCAGAATGACCAACACGGAGGCCAGAGTATTCCTGCCTTTGATTTCTACATGGCACCAGGCGTTCTCAATACCTTCAAAAAGCATTTCAAGCAGCATCTCTATGACTTCCTTGAATTAGACGGCTATCTCAGTTTTGTGGATACTGATAAACTTTTCAAAGACATCGATCGGCTTTCCACCTTCGATGTCAACCTTAATCGTTTTGAAAGCTACACCCATCATGAAGCCCGTGTCCAGTCCATCCTGCAAAGCGCCTACAGCAAAGCAATCGAGAAAACGAACCGTCTGACCTATCAGGCAATGGAAGGCTTCATTCATAATCTGAACACGATGCACTCACGTGCCGGCGCCCAAGTGCCATTTTCGTCTGTCAACTTCGGGACCGATACGTCCAGTGAAGGCCGCATGGTCATTAAGAACTTTCTGCTGGCTGCCGATGCAGGATTGGGCAAAGGCGAAACACCGATTTTCCCGATTTCCATCTTCAAGGTCAAAGACGGTGTCAATTACAATGAGGGCGACCCGAATCACGATTTATTCAAACTGGCATGCCAGGTCAGCGCAAAACGGCTATTCCCGAATTTCTCATTTCTGGATGCGCCATTCAACCTTCAGTATTATAAGGAAGACGATTACACGACAGAAGCAACCTATATGGGATGCCGGACCCGTGTCATCAGTGATGTCACATCTGACAAGCAGGTTGTAAACGGCCGTGGAAATCTAAGTTTCACATCCATCAACCTCGTCCGGATCGGACTCAAGCATGGCGAGCGCCTCAATGCCAGCCTTGATCTTGCAGGATTCTACAGCGAATTGGATGAACTGATGGACTTAGTGAAAGATCAGCTCCTCGAGCGCTTCAAATACCAATGTTCCAAAAGTGTCATCAACTTTCCGTTCCTCTTGGGCCAAGGCGTCTGGATGGACTCCAAAACTTTGAAACCCAAGGATAATCTTCGGAAGGTCTTGAAACATGGCACGCTGACTATCGGCTTCATCGGTCTGGCAGAAACATTGAAAGCGTTAATCGGCAAGCACCATGGCGAGAGTGAGGAGGCACAGCGGTTGGGCCTTGAAATCATCACGCATATGCGTCAGCAATGTGACCTCTATGCTGAGCAGTACAAGCTTAATTTTTCACTGATTGCGACACCTGCAGAGGGCCTTTCAGGACGCTTTGTCAATATTGACAAGGCTATCTATGGCTATCTCGAGGGGATCACTGATCTGGACTTCTATACAAATTCATTCCATATCCCGGTTTACTTCCCGATCAGTGCCAATGATAAAATTGCTTTGGAAGCGCCCTACCATGAACTCACCAACGGCGGGCATATTTCCTATATTGAGATGGATGGAGATCCCACCACAAACCTGGAAGCCTTTGAAGAAGTGATTGCTATGATGCATGACAGCGGCATTGGCTATGGCGCAATCAATCATCCCGTAGATCGCGATCCTGTCTGCGGCTATACCGGAATCATCAATGATCTCTGTCCAGGATGCGGACGCGATACTCGGGAAGGTCCGGGTGTTGAACGTATCCGCAGAATCACAGGTTATCTGGTCGGAACACTTGACCGGTTCAATGATGCCAAACGGGACGAAGAACGTCATCGGGTCAAACATTCCCTATGAAGATACGGCTTGCATCAATTCTGACAGACAGCATAGTGGATGGCCCTGGATTACGGACGGTGATTTTCACCCAAGGATGCAAACACGGCTGCCTGGGTTGCCACAACGCCCAAACCTGGAGTTTTAGCGGCGGTTTTGAAACCGATACTGCAGAAATCCTCAATCAGCTTCTCACCTCTTCGAATCGAAACGTAACCTTCTCAGGTGGTGATCCTTTCTTCCAAGCTGAAGCCTGTGCTGAAATCGCATCTGTCCTGCGTGATCATGGCTTTAATCTCTGGGCCTATACAGGCTTCACAATTTCTGCCCTATTAAACAGCAAGGATGTCGCAATGCATCGCTTTCTGGAAACCCTGGATGTAGTCGTGGACGGCCTGTTTGTCCTGAAACTGAAAAGCTACTCAACCCCTTACCGAGGATCAAGCAATCAACGTTTAATCGATGTTCAGGCCACTTTAAGCCAGCATACGATTATTGACTTTCTTCCTGAAAACAAGGAAGTGCAGCCCTCGAAATCACATCTCTTTATCTGACCTGTCTCTGACAGGTTTTAATCTGCTTGTACAGGGTGATATTGTGAAAAATATCCGATTCTTCGACGTGATGCCGTAAAACAACATTCTTCCCATGAATTAGTTAGCGATTGCTTACATTTCACACCATAATGCCTTGACAGTAAAAGTTAGCAGGAATAAACTTAAATTACGAAAAGAGGGTTGTCTATGCCAGTAACTGTGATTGAACTGGATACGCCGTATCAGATTCTGAAAATCAAAGGCAATGATGAAACCAAGCATCATCTGGAACGTCTTGGCCTGATTGAAGGAGAAACGATTACCGTTATTTCCAAGATCAAAGGGAATGTGATCATCGCGGGCAAAGGGGCACGTCTTGCTCTTGATCAGAAGCTAGCCGGGCATATTCTTGTCTAAGGAGAAAAAAATGTTGACACTAAACGATATCAAGATGGGTGAACACGTCGTTGTTACCAAACTTCACGGTGACGGTCCGCTCAGAAAACGCATTCTGGAAATGGGCATTAACAAGAAAACAGAGATTACACTTATTAAAGTTGCACCGCTGGGTGATCCGATTGAAATCAGAATCAAAGGTTACAATCTGTCCTTGCGTAAAGATGAAGCAAAGAATATTGAAGTTTCTTACTAGGCAAGAACTTATTTTTTTTTTGAAATATAAGTTAGCACATTCTAACATTAATAAGGAGGAAGAATTATGTCAATTCGTATTGCATTAGCCGGCAATCCGAACAGTGGAAAAACCACACTATTCAACGCATTAACCGGAAGTCATCAGTATGTCGGGAATTGGCCCGGTGTAACCGTTGAGAAAAAAGAAGGAACACTCAAGCAGGACAAGTCCATTAAGATTATCGACTTGCCAGGGATCTATTCGCTGTCCCCTTACTCAGCCGAGGAAATCGTTTCCCGAAACTACCTGATCAATGATCGTCCGGATCTGATCATCAACATTGTTGATGCCTCTAACCTTGAGCGTAATCTCTATTTAACGTTGCACTTGATGGAAACCAAGGTTCCGATGGTTATTGCACTGAATATGCAGGATGTCCTGGAAAAGAAAGGCGTCAGCATTGATGTCAGTACCTTGTCACAGCAGCTGAAATGTCCAGTTGTGCTGATTTCTGCATTGAAGGAGACAGGTATCCAATCCCTTCTTGAAACCGCCCAGAATGTCATCGCTTCCAAAGCAGACGTCCTTCGACCGGATTACTTCTCACCTGAAGTTTCGAAAGCAATTTCAAGTGTTGAAGCGCAGATTGTCAATGAAACTTCAGCAGAGAGCCGCTATTTTTATGCGGTAAAGCTAATTGAAAAGGATGAAATCCTGAAGAAGCAGCTGTTGCTGAGTGACACTCAGCTGGCAGCAATTACCCGTATCATTGAACAATTGGAATCAGATGCCGATGATGATACTGAAAGTTTGGTAACCAGTGAACGCTACGGTTTCATCGCTGCCGTTTCGGAACAGATTCAAGTGAAACCTCTCCATGAAGTAACCTTAAGCACGTCAGACAAAATTGATAAAGTGGTCACTAACCGGTGGTTAGCTCTGCCGATCTTTGCAGTGATCATGTATGTCATCTACTATGTTTCAATTCAATCCATCGGTGATCTGACTATCGGCTATGTAGAAACCTTCTTCGGATGGGTGGGTGAACTCCTGACCAACGGTCTTACCGCCTTGAATGCTTCACCAACGGTTATCAGCTTATTGATTGATGGGGCTCTGGCTGGCGTCAGTGCTGTCATGACCTTTGTTCCTCAGATGATGATTTTATTCTTCTTTATCGCAATTCTTGAAGATTCAGGGTATATGTCCCGCATTGCCTTTATCATGGATCGTCTCTTCCGTCGTTTCGGATTGTCAGGGAAATCTTTTATTCCTTTCATTATCGGTACCGGATGTTCCGTACCTGCTATCATGTCAAGCCGTACAATCGAGAATGAAAAAGACCGTCGCATGACCATCATTCTTACGCCTTTTATCCCTTGTTCAGCCAAACTGCCTGTTTTTGCCTTGATGGCAGGTGCACTGTTCCCCAACGATGCCTGGGTTGCCCCATCGATGTACTTCGTTGGCATCGTGATGGTTATTATCAGCGGATTGATCTTAAAGAGAACCAAATGGTTCGGCGGAAAACCTGCACCATTCATCATGGAACTGCCTCCGTACCGCTTTCCATCGATGAAAGGTGTCCTTATTCACATGTTTGAAAGAGGCAAGTCGTTCATCACAAAAGCAGGGACCTTGATTTTTGCGATGTCCGTCATCATCTGGACCCTGATGAGTTTCAACTGGCAATTCCAGCTGGTTGACCAAGCCGAAAGTATTCTCGCATCCATCGGAAAAGTCATTGCGCCTATCTTCTCACCTCTAGGTTATGGTAATTGGCAGGCGGCAGTTGCACAAGTTACCGGATTACTGGCCAAAGAAACCATGGTTGCGACATTCGGGATTCTGAATGGTGTTGCGGAAGACAGCCCGGAAATCGCTACCTTTGTCAGCAGCATCTTCACCCAGAACAGCGCTTACGCCTTCATGATCTTCACATTGCTTGCTGCACCATGCATGGCTGCCATCGGTGCGACCAAACGTGAACTCGTCAGCTGGAAAGAAACCTTGATGGTTATCGGATTCCAATGCGGAATGGCCTACCTGCTTTCCTTTATCGCTTTTCAGATTCACTTGTTTGATCTTATCAATGCCGCATTCCACGTCATTGCCATCCCCTATGTGTGGATGTCCATCCTCGGCGCAATTGTCATTGCCTGCGTCATTGTCTATGCAATGAATCAGCGCCGGAAAGCTGCCTGATATGCATTTCATCGACTATGCTATTCTGGGTGTGATTGCGCTGATCTTCGCGTTGATCATCCGCAGTGCATATAAAGCCCATAAACGCGGTATTCCGATCGACTGCATCTCCTGCTCATTCGCTGAAGATGCCGCCTATAATCACGAAGCGTGCACCCACCATACTCAATTCGATGCGAAAGAAATCGAAAAGGTAAAAGCAGAATTGCACGCCAAGTTTAATCAGAGTTAAAAAAATACGGTTCATCCCGTATTTTTTATTCGTCCTTAAAGACAAACATCGTAAATGTTGCGCTCGCCATAAGGACTTCCGCTTCATTTTCCAGATCAACCCGGATAATCCATGTTGTCCGGCCTTTATGAATCGGACGTCCTTTGGCAATAAGCCGCCCTTCTTTAACCGGTTTGATATAGTTAATCGTTGAATTCAATGTCACACATTTATTGCCTGTCGCAAGCACGCAGAGCCCTGAAGCCGCATCAGCCAAACTGAATACCAATCCACCATGCATAATGCCCGCACGATTCATGCCCGCTTCACTGAAATCGACATGAACCTGACTGAAATCCTCTGTCTTCTCATCAATGTAAATACCATTCGTTTCTAAATACCTCATGTTCACCTCTTCTAAATCAATGGGACTATTATACCACTTTTTTCATGACTGATGGCAAAGTGTCACGGGATCCCTGCTATCCGCGCGAATCACAACTGAAATCCCTCGTAGACTCGCAACAATCAACCGTAAAAAAGACAGGATCCGTAGATTCTGTCTTCTTGTGTTCGTTAAGTGGACTATTTTGAAAGCTCGATAATCGCCTCATCCAGTGCCTTGACATCTGCATCTTCTTTCAGCAGTTTCACGTTCTCGCCGGAGGTGAAAATACACATGCTGATCGTCGGCTTCCCTGCTGCACGAATAGTATCAAGATCCATAGTTGTCAATAGCTGGCCTTGGATAATCGAGTCACCTTGCTGTACTTTACCGGCAAACCCTTTACCATCCAATTCAACGGTATCTACACCAAGATGCAAGAGAACTTCCACCCCTTCATCGGTTGTGATTCCGAAAGCATGCCCGGTTTTAAAGACCATGGTTGCTGTCCCAGACACAGGGGCATAGATTTCACCCTCTGTAATATCAATCGCAAAACCATCACCCATCATTTTGGTCGAGAAGACCTGATCAGGCACCTTATCCAGGGCAACCAGTTTCCCTGTCCCGAATGAGACGAAGTTTTCTTCTTTTTTCTTTTTACCGAATCCGAACATACAGTACCTCTCCTATTTTAAATATTCAATCACTATGGATTCATAGGGTCTGAGCTCAAGAGTCTGAGTCAGGGTAGAATCATGATAGTTTGATAGTACTATTCTACCATTTATTGATGGAATTGAATAGTTCGTAGGAGTATTCATGAAATTATTAACGATAAGCCAACGCTTTTCATCAGTTTCACGAAGGAAATTGAAGAGCATCGGATCATCGAGATCAATGATCTGAACCCGGCCATCACTGACAACCGACTCCTGATGACGAAGATCGATAAGCTGTTTAACCCAATAGAAGACAGACTCTTCCTGGCTCAGGTTGTCTTCAACAGTTAAGACATGCTCAGCATGGGAGAAGTCAATCCAAGGCTGGTGTGATGAGAAACCATGATGACGGCTACTATCCCAAGGAATTGGCGTTCTGGAATTGTCCCGCGAGCGTTCCTGAAGAATATGCATCACTTCATCATGAGACTTAATCTGCCTGAGTTCCTGGTACATCGTCTTGGACTCAACATCCCGATAATCATCGATGTCTTCAAAATAGGCATTCCCCATCCCGATCTCTTCCCCTTGATAGACATAAGGCATCCCCCGAAGCAAATGAGTAATCGTTGCCAGCATCTTTGCGGAATGAATCGGATACTGCTGGTAATCACCGAAACGGCTGACAACACGAGGCTGATCATGATTGCTCCAGAATAAAGCTCCCAAAGCATCCCCATCCTGCATCGCAATCTGCCAATTGTTCATAATCCGCTTCAACTCAAGAAAATCAAACGGCTGCAATTCCCACTTATATCCATCCTTGTAATCGACTTTAAGATGATGGAACCCGAAGACAGTGGATAATTCCTGACGGCTAGGATCTGCATACTTCACTGCATTATCAATCGATGTCGATGACAGTTCACCAACGGTCGTGATACCAGGATACTGACCGAATGTCTCGCGGTTCAAAGCATGAAGATAGTCATGAACATGTACCCCGTCCGTATAGAAACGACGGCCATCACCATGATCATCATCCTCGAAATGATCCGGCTTGGAAATCAGATTAATAACATCAAACCGCAATCCTGAAACACCTTTATCCAGCCAATACCGCGTAATCGAGCAGACTTCCTTGAAAACCGCCTGACTCTCCCAATTAAGATCTGCCTGGGTAACATCGAAAAGATGCAGGTAATATAACCCAAGATCATCCAGATATTCCCAAGCATTCCCTCCGAATTTTGACTGCCAGTTGGTTTTCTCTTTCCGGAAGAAATACCGCTGCTGATACTCTGGATCACCAGCTTTCGCTTTCTGAAACCATTCATGATAGGTTGATGTATGATTGAATACCATGTCCAACATAATCCCGATGCCTCGCTTCTCAGCTTCCTGAATCAAGCGATCAACATCCTCATCGGTACCGAAAAGAGGATCGACATGATAGTAATCCTGAATGTCATAACCGTTGTCATTCCCGGGCGAGATATAGAACGGTGTCAGCCAGACAAGATCGATGCCCAACTCTTCAAGGTAATCCAGTTTGGAGATGACGCCTTGCAGATCACCCACGCCATCCCCATTGGAATCCTTGAAGGAGCGCGGGTAGATCTGATAGACGACAGTCTGACTAAGCTTTCTTTTCAACTTGCTTGCCTCGAACGACAGTCAATGTGAATGGTACGATAATCGCAATCAAGGAGCAGACAATGAACAATGGCCACCAGCTGACATTAAAGGAAAGAATTCCCGGTAGTCCGCCGACCCCGACCGAGTTCGCCATCATACCGAAGCCAACTGAAACAACAGCTGCTAATGCTGAACCGATCATAGCCGCGAAGAATGGATAGCTGTACTTCAAGTTGATACCAAACATCGCTGGCTCAGTAACCCCTAGATAACAGGAAATAATCGCTGGTACCGAGACCTGTTCTTCTTCTTTATTCCCGCGATGCAAGAACCAGATACCCAGAACTGCACTTCCCTGAGCAATGTTACTTAACGCAATCATCGGCCAAAGCAATGTTCCACCGAACGTATTCTGAAGGGTCAAGTCGATCGCATTGGTCATATGATGCAATCCGGTAATAACCAACGGTGCATACAGGAACCCGAAGATTGCAGCGAAAACTGTCTTGAAGCTCGATGTTAACCCTGCATAGACAATATCAGAAATCCATGAACCGATAGCCCAACCAATTGGACCTAACACGATATGAGCCAACAGAACAGTCGGAACCAATGCCAGCAATGGAACGAAAATCATTGAAATTGCATTTGGAATGACCTTCTTCCAGAATTTTTCAAGATAGACCAGTGTAAACCCAGCAAGCATTGCCGGAATAACCTGTGCCTGATACCCGATCATCCGTACTGTCGCAAACCCGAAATCCCAGACCGGAATGTCTGCAGCGGCTGTGGAATTAACTGCGTACGCATTCAATAGCTGAGGTGAAACCAAGGTTATCCCTAAGACAATACCAAGAATCTGGGTTGTTCCCATCTTTCGGGTGATTGACCACGTGATTCCAACAGGCAAGAAGTGGAAAATCGCTTCACCGATCAGCCAGAGGAAACTATTCACACCATTCCAGAATTGAGAAACCATAACAATGGTATTGTATTGGGTAATACCGTTCTTAATGACGACAGCTCCATCAACGATCTGTTCCCCCAGGAAGTTCATCTGAACACCTTCGAGGATATTTCTAAAACCGAGAATTAACCCGCCCACAACGATTGCCGGAATCAACGGTGCAAAGATTTCCGCCAGATTGCTCATGAGACGTTGCAATGGATTCTGATGAGACTTGGCCTGTTGCTTGACGGCCTCTTTACTGACTCCCTCAATTCCAGAAACTTCTGAAAAGTCATTGTAGAACGCATCAACGTCATTGCCGATAATAACCTGGAACTGTCCAGCTTGAGTAAAGCTTCCCTTGACAGAACTCAATTTTTCAATGCCTGGAACATCTGCCTTTTTTGGATCAACCAGGACAAAGCGCATGCGAGTCACACAATGTGTCACTCCGGAAATGTTATCTTTTCCACCGAGAAGTTCTAACATTTCTTTCGAATCATTTGTATATTTTCCCATATTTCCTCCTACCCCTGAAATCACCCCTTCCAACAAAAAGACCTCCCGGCATACTTAAAAAGTATACTCAGAAGGTCTTGCCCGTTTTATTGGTTACAAGCCTGGATTGCTTCCCATGAATACGATTCTCATGAACCTTTGGTAACAATCGTTGCGAGTGCGGACCGATTTCAATCGGTTATATTTGATGAATCATCGCGATGTAAGCGCTTGTTGATTCATTACGGTCATTATAAAGCAAGCTGGGGATGCTTGTCAAGCAGTGTAATCGATAAAGGCGTATCTGATCAATCCATGAATCAGGATAGATCCCCCTGGAATCTACAGACATCCATCCAACCAGCTCTTTTATTCCAATTATTCTCAGCAGGGAGAATCAAGGAACATTTATCCTTGCCCTCGACATCACTGACTATAACGCAGCAAAATACTTGATTGTCCTGACCATCTGGCTGGTATACGAATTTTCATTATCGTACCAGGCCACAACTTTGACCAGTGATTTCCCATCAGGCAGTGATGTCACCTTTGTCTGTGTAGCATCAAATAATGAACCATAGGTAATACCGATTATATCAGAGGATACCAGCTGTTCTTCCGTATATCCAAATGAATCGGAGGATGCCGCTTTCATCGCTGCATTTATATCATCGCTCTTTACTGTCATATTGACTACTGCAACTAACTCTGTCACTGAACCAGCCGGTACCGGTACACGTTGAGATACGCCGTCCAATTTTCCCTCTAATCTTGGAATGACCAGTCCTATGGCTTTGGCTGCCCCAGAAGAAGTCGGTACGATATTTAAGGCCGCTGCGCGTGCCCTTCGCAAGTCACCCTTCGGATGAGGACCATCAAGAGTCATCTGATCCCCTGTATAAGCGTGAATTGTCGTCATGAACCCTTTTTCAACCTGAGCCAGTTTATCAAGTATATCAACCATCAAAGCCAGACAATTGGTTGTGCACGATGCGGCCGAAATAACCGTGTCATTTCCGCTCAAAATATTTTCGTTGACGCCATAAACAACCGTCGGCAGATTATTTCCAGCCGGAGCAGAGATCACAACCTTTTTAGCCCCAGCTTCAATATGCGCTGATGCTTTTTCTTTTGATGTGAAAAATCCTGTGCATTCCAGAACCACATCAACATCAAGCATTTTCCAAGGAAGTTTTTCAGGATCCCGTTGCGCGTAAATTTCAATTTCTTTTCCTGCTACCACGATGGAATGCTCTTTTGCCTCAACCGTATCGGCCAGAGAATACCGGCCCTGTGCAGAATCGAATTTCAATAGATGCGCCAGCATCTGGGGGCTGGTTAAATCATTAATTGCGACAATCTCGTATCCTTCTGTCAAGAACATTTGTCTGAACGCCAGCCGACCAATGCGTCCAAAGCCGTTAATTGCAACCTTTACTGCCATAATCTATGACCCTCCTTATTCATTGAACACTTTTTCCAGTATTCATATCATTCGTAAAAAACGGTCTAATTCATCTATTTACGACGATATTATTTTATTCCCAGCAGTTCTGTAGTACAATGTCAGAAATGCAGAATCGAACTATACTATCTGTAAGGAGAAAATGATGCCGCAAACAGACCGCTATAAAAAAAGGACTGTGAATATAGAATTCCGTGCCATCGAAGATTTTGAAACCCTGCCATATTCAAACCGATTCACTATAATATTTGTCACCAGCGGAACTCTGAAAGGAATACTGAATAATCGCCCTATCGCCCTTTCTGCACACGGAGTCCTTTGCTTATCACAAACCGATGACCTACAGGTGCTGGCAAGAAAGAATGTATCTGCACAATCGTTCAGCTTTGATCCTGATTTCCTGAGCACGATACCGATTTCAAGAACCGAAGATTCCTTCATGCCTCATTTAAAAATACAGACAGGATTATCATTGTTTCAAAGAGATCAGACACACACAGGAATCCCCGTTATTCCCGCTAAAGCCTATTCAAAATTATTAGACTGGTTTTTTATTATCGGGACAGAAGTATTCGCTCAAAGCGATGCGCTTTGGGTATGCAGAATCAAAAAAAATCTGATACAGATGCTAGGTTTGCTTGAACGCTTCAATTCTGAAAGCGGGCAATCTCCTGTCGATCTGGTTTTAGACTATATCCACACCAACTATGCGCAGAAAATCACAGCGGCAGATTTAACACAATGCGCTCATTTAAACCGTGTTTCTCTCAATGAAATGTTTCATCAGCGGTGTGAGTGTACAGCAATGTCCTACCTTTTATCGTATCGGCTAAAAATCGCAGAAGAATTGCTCACCCACACCGGAATGACCCTGAATGAAATTGCACGCTCGACAGGCTTTGAGTACGATACCTATTTCATTAAGCAATTCACCGCTAAAAAGGGAATGTCTCCGACATCATTCCGTAATACATCCCGTAAACTCGCAGGCGATCTGTAATTATGTTCAGATTTATCCAGTCCTCCTTCGGGGTCTGTCATATTCTTGGCGGCTGCAGATTTTCCATATGGATACAATAGATTATCGGCGGCATTATCCTGTGAAATGAATTGCAAAAAGGATGAATTCATTTCATAATAAGCTCAAGAAAGAAGGTAAATGTGTGACAACTATTTTAAAAGACTTTATTACCAACATTCCCAAGGCTGAGCTCCATCTCCATCTCGAAGGGACTCTTGAACCTGACCTGAAGCTCAAACTCGCCCTGAAGAACAGTATTGATATCGGACAGGCGACGATTGAAGAAGTACAAGCAAGCTATCAATTCACTGATCTTACCTCATTTTTAAATGTATACTACCCAGCAATGAATGTCCTTCAGGAAGAAGATGATTTTTATCAATTGGCAATGGCATATTTCCGTAAGGCCAAGGAAAACAACATTCACTACGCCGAAGTTTTCTTTGATCCACAAGCACATACATCGCGAGGAATTGCCTTTGACACTTTATTCAACGGGTATTATCGAGCCACTCAAGATGCCGCGTCGCTTGGTGTTGAAGCTCATCTGATTCTTTGTTTTCTCCGTGATTTCTCTGCAGAATCAGCACTTGAACATTATGAACTTTGCCTGCTCTACCGGGATAAAATCCTAGGCATCGGTCTTGACTCCGATGAACGCGACAACCCTCCAGGAAAGTTTAAGGCGGTCTTCAGAAGGGCCAAAGAAGATGGATTCCATATCACGATGCACTGTGATATCGATCAAGTTGGCTCAATTGAAAATATACGCGAAGCCCTCCTGGAGATTGGTGTGGAACGCTTGGATCATGGCACGAATATTGTTGAAGACCCGACCTTGGTCGATTATGTCAGGAACCTCGAAATAGGCTTAACCTGCTGTCCCGTTTCAAATAGCTTTGTAGTCGACGACATGAAAGGAAGCGAAATCAAGACCCTCCTCCAACAAGGTGTAAAGGTAACCATTAATTCGGATGATCCTGCTTATTTCCAAAGTTATCTATCAAATGACTTCTATCAGATCGCAGACCGCTATAACCTATCGCGCGAAGAAGTAATTGCACTTGTCAAGAATGCCTTTGAAATTGCCTGGATAAGCCCCGAGAGCAAAACAAAATACCTTAGACAAGTCGATGCCTACATCCAGTCTGTCGGTGCATGAAAAGGATTGAAATCATAGGTTTCAATCCTTTCTTTCTGTCTATTCACCCGCTTATCTTCCGTCAGCGGTAAACTTACCGCCATTCTTTGATCATAAGGCACCGCACTCTCAAAAGACATGCTGCTGCCTAACATCTGATTGACCAACCGAATAAGTGCGCTGCCATGTCGCCTCCGGAATACCACGATTACAGGATTCCCAACCGTAGGCCAGACAATTTCCTATTCAATTCCAAAAGCACTCTCGATTGCTTTAAGATACCTTTTTAAGATCTCAAGATCCAGCTGATAATAGATCTTGTTGCCGACGCTGATATGCTTCACCAACCCTAATCCCGCCATCATGCTCATATGGTAAGAGATCGTAGCTGTCGTCAATCCCAATTCTGTGGCGATTTCATTGCCATAGGCAGGCTTGCTTCTGATCATCTTTAAAATTGAAAATTTGCTTTCATCCCCAATAACCTTCAAGAACATTTTTGCTTCTTCCTCCGATAAAACACCCTCACTGAAGATATGTTTCCCCGAAAATAAAATTCCCACCATCATTATCTGATGATTGACACTCACCTGATTGAAACCAAGAACCGACGGAATAATCGTAAAGCAATCAATACTGGCCGCATGAAAATCCATCCTGATTTGTTCTGCGAGTTCTTTTTCAATCGTTCCAAGCATCAGCTGCCCCTTCCAGTAGTGAACGAATTCCTGAACCTCTGATCCGAAGTTGAATTGAGCGCTCAACCAAGCTACGGTTCGATCGATGATTGAGTGAAACCTTTCAGCTTCCTGATCAAAGTTCAGATATAATTTAAGAACCCTGACAAAAACATCATTATTCTTTATGTTTTTTTCAACAAGGTCAATCAACTGCTTTTGATCAATCTGCTGATCATTGAGTTTCAGGTATTCAGGCTGAACGCTGATATCCATTAAACTGATCATGAACTGATTCACAGAAGTACGCATGGTCGTATCATTCTGGTAAATTGCAAAGAACAAGGAAAATAGAATTGAATAATCCTGTTCTCCGATATCCTTGACCAAGTCAACAAAGAAGGTTGCCTCAAGATCCTGATAGACATACTGTTGCTTAAGGTCTTGGTAAAACGCATTGATTCTGTTCACGACAGCCAATGTCTCAGGATCATCCATCTTTTCAATCTTCCTGATCACTCCCTCGAAATCACGGTTATTGTAATAGAGATTCAAAAAGATTAACGCTTCATATGCAATATCCACATTGTCTTCAATGATATAGTTCATGTCTGCTCCTTTACTGAATTTGTCTCAAGCTCTTTGCGTTAAATGAAACCACAGCAATCACTAGAATAATTATAACAAACATTAGAAGAATTGTGTTAATGCTGAGAAAGGAAGCGATAAATGAGACCAGAAAAGATGTCAATGGAATGGACAGAACACTGATTGAACCAAGAATTGAACTTGCCCGGGCCATGTATTCTTTTTCAACCGTATTCATGAAGATTACATTCGTACAGATTCCTCCGATGGCCACTGAAAAGCCGATAATAAAGATAACGATGCTTACGAGAGCAATCTGAATCATCTCACTTACTTTAAGCGTTGTAGCAACCGTCATCATCAGATAGGCAAATCCAATTACAGGACCCATAACCAGCAGCTGATAACGTTTATTAAGCCGCTTCGAAATCGCATGATAGGAATAGCTGCCCAGCAGCATTCCCAATGTCAGGCAAATACTTAAAGCAGAAGTAACCAGCGCAACCTCAGAGAAATTTTCGAAGATATACCCTACGCGCAAGGTATTATACGGAACAATCACGGCATTGAGAAAAGCCGCAAACAAACAAAGTGTAAATAGCACCTTATTCCTAAGCGCATACCTGAATCCAGAAACAAAATCAGCTGACCAGGCCCTGAAGTTCACCTTAACCGTAGTCACCATCTGATCCACTACTGTGATTCTTGCGATAACGCAGGCACTGCCGATAAACGTCGCAAGATCAAGCAACAGCACAACCTGATAGCCGAAAAAGCTGACCAGAATTCCTGACATGCCAAGTCCGATCAATTCCGCAGTCCGCGATAAGGACGTATTGATCGCAATCCCTTCTTCATAGGATTGCTGATCAAGCAATTGCGGGACAATGGCATTTCCTGCGGGAACACGAAATGCTTCCACTGTTGAAATCAAGACAGTAATGACAAGCATCATCATCGGAGTCAATTGATGAAGACCATAGAGCACTGCAATCAAACCAACTAAGATACCTCTGAGCAGATCTGCGGCAATCATGACCTGCTTTTTTTTCAAGGACTCCACAAAAGCACCAAAGATCGGCTGCAGAACGATTGTAGGCACCATATTAACACCGAAAATCAATGCAGACCATGAAACATCATTGGAGATCTGATAAACCAGCAATGAGAAGACAATACTATCAAGGGAATCACCGAAGCGATTGATTACATTCGCAAGAATCAATTTCCCGTACTCCCTGTTTTTACGCATAAAACCAAACTGTGTTTTCATTCCATCACTTCCTTAGATTGAATTCTAACAAATTATTCGATATATGTCAATGATTATGTTAGATTTAAATCTAACAAAAAAACAGCCGCTACACTATGACTGTCCTAACTATCCTTCTTACATCCTCTGAAACCCATTACGAATACGCGCGATCACTCTATTCGTCTGGTGACAAACACACAAACCCTTTTCCTTTGTACAGATCAACCAAATCATCATAGTGGACAATTGAACCGCCCACGGTTGAAGCAGCGTATGCAGGGATTACTTCCTTTGAATCCTTCCATTGTTTCATGGACTGATGCTTATCAAAATAGACAGCTTCGAAATAGAAGTAGCTCATTGAATCACCGACCTCAAAAATCGGAATAATCGTATACCCTTGACCTTCCGTGCTTTCACTCATCAATATCCCTTTAATGAAAACCAGTTCTTCCTCGCCTTGAACTATCTGCAGAAACTGCATTGCAAGCACTTCATACGATAGAAACTGGCTGTTCGCACTCAACAAATCAGTAATCGTATAATTTTCAGAATGGGTTATGAATGAAAAGAACCGGTTTCTGCACACCACCTCAATGGTATCACCATTCTTCATTGCCTCTTGCTTGTCAAATGAACAATAAGCCATATCCGAATGGCTTTGGACTGAGATAACAAGATCACTCATCCCTTCAATTCCCTTGATACTGACTTCCGGCTTCACGTTATCTGTGATCATCTGCATGAGAAAAAGCAATATACCCCATACTCCCAGAATCAACAGCAAAGGCTTCCGTACTTTTTTCATAACTGTCCTCTCTGCCGGGATAGAACTGGCATTCACCGATTGCAGGCATTCTTGTTCAAATACCAATAAAAATTGCGCTTAGGAACCTTCCACATGCCTGCGATTCTTATTGTTCTTCACACCAGATACCAGAAGATACAGACTGAATCCAAAAGCAATCATCACCGTTACAACAAGGACTGCCAGCTGGACGGCCCGATTCATCGGAACAAAAAGTACACTTAAGAGTGCTATCTCCAAACAAACCAACAGCATGGATAGCTGTGTAAACCGCTTATTATCAAGCATAGACTTTCCCCCTGTTTTGCACCGTGCTGATTCCCGAGTCTTCTCACCCGTTAAGGAACTGCCGATACATTTATGACTCAATTATACAATAAAATCAGCTAGAATTTGTCTTTCTCTTGTTTTTTATTCAATACCGGAACCAAGCATCCTCAACCCTTCCTTGAATCCTTATCCCGGAAAATAGATAAAGCCCCGCATTGACCATGCAGGGCTCTGACGTGAATTCTATCCGAATCGTGTCTGCTTACAGTTTATGGAACTGTTCAACATCAATCACGAATAAAGTTGCTCCACCGACTTGAACTTCAATCGGAAATGACGCATAACGTCCGATATCATATGAAGCGCTCGATGGGACAATTTCTGTCCGTTTCTTACATTCTGAACCGATAATTTCAATACAGTGTTCGACTTTATCATCTTCAACACCCATAATCAAAGTAGTATTCCCGGCCCGTAGAAATCCTCCTGTTGTTGCTAGTTTCGTAACTTGAAAGTTTTCTTTTGTCAGCGCTGATGAAACACTGGAACTATCGTCATTGGATACGATGGCAAGAATTAATTTCATGACATTCCCTCCCTTTTCTTTATTCTATCATACTTTTTTCAATAATATTATACATTAAACCTGAAATGTAGAATATCACCATCCTGTACCGTCTTTCCCCTCAAGCCGTAATTTACCCGCTTCTTTAACCGCCAGCTCTGTTTTATAGGTCATAATATCCTGATAACTGTAGGTCTCCGCACGAATAAAACCCTTTTCAAAATCCGTATGGATTATCCCCGCACACTGAGGAGCCTTCATACCCTTCAAGAATGTCCAGGCCCTGACTTCGACTTCGCCGCAGGTAAAATAAGTGCACAAGTCCAATACATGATAACTGCTGTGGACAATCTTGTCCAAGCCGCTCTCATTGACGCCGATCTCATGAAGATATTCGTCCCGATCAGCATCATCGAGCGTCGACAATTCTTCCTCCACCCGAGCACTGATGGCAATCGCCTCCGAGCCGTTGGCTGTCGCATAGGCTTCAACCTTCACAAAATTAGAGTTGCCTGATGGATCAGCCAGGGAGGCCTCATCAATATTCGCAATATAGATAACCGGCTTAAGCGTTAGAAAATGGAAGCCTTTCAGAAGCTCTTTCTCCTGTTCATTGAAAGCCATAGTACGAATCGGCTTATCCGCCAGCAATGTTTCTTTTATCTTAGCCAGAACATCATATTCCGCTTTCGCATCCTTGTCTTTCTGAGCCGCTTTACGACCTTCAGGCAACAGATTGTTCGTCTCATCGA
>CALNCD010000089.1 GCA_937874965.1 uncultured Erysipelotrichaceae bacterium
CGAAGATGATTCTGTGCGATGAGCCGATTGCATCGTTGGATCCGCAGTCCTCGAAAGTAATCATGGAACATCTGAAGCGGATTACCCGAAGCCGGGGTATTCCATGCCTGGTGAATTTACATCAGGTTGATGTCGCAAAGCATTACTCCGATCGTATTATTGGAATCCATATGGGTGAGTGTGTATTTGTCGGTACGCCGGATGAACTCACTGATGATATTATCACGAAGATTTACGGGGCTTCAAAGGAAGAACTGATTTCCTCTGTTGCCCGGGAGCAAGAAGCGTGAGCTATTTTGCGAAGAAGCGATTAAGAGCAGTGATTGCAGTTGCGATTGCTGTGGTTGTCTTCGTAGCGGCTTCTTAC
This sequence comes from uncultured Erysipelotrichaceae bacterium, assembly GCA_937874965.1. GTDB lineage: Bacteria > Bacillota_I > Bacilli_A > Erysipelotrichales > Erysipelotrichaceae > CALNCD01. The sequence continues at coordinate 368 of CALNCD010000089.1, forward strand.
CAGCTTAATCTCAGCTGGTGGACGATTATCCGGGATTTTCCTCGGGCAATCAATGCGTTTACCAGAAATTACTTGCCTATTGATTTCTCGCAGTTCGGACGAGTTCTCGCAACCCTGAGCTCAACGATTCTGACGGCCTTGACAGGTGCAATCGTCGGGATGTTTCTTGCATTTTTCGGGGCGCTTGCGGTTTCCGTCAAGACATCCCGTGCGAAAGCAGTTCAGGTATTGGTTCGTTTTGTTGCCTCAGTCACGCGGAATATTCCGGAAGGGATTTGGGGAATTATTCTCTATCTGTGTTTCTGGTATGGTGATTTTATCGGATTCCTGGTCATGGCTATTCTTTCATTCGGCTTTCTGACACGGGTTTTCTCAGATACCATTGATGAAACAGGAATATCGAGTATTGAGGCGCTGGAAGCCTGCGGTGCCAGCTACTGGCAGATTATTTTTCTGGCAGTCGTTCCTGAGACATTGCCTGCTTTGGTTTCCTGGGCCTTATATGCGATTGAGAATAATATTCGTTCTTCGACCATTGTCGGGATGTTAACCGGAAGTGGTATTGGTTTCCTGATGTATGTTTATGTCGGTGGCGGATTGATGGATGCTAAGTTGCTCATGGCTTCGATTGTGACCATTACGGTAGTGATTGTTGTTGTCGATCAGATTTCAGGACAGATTAGGAGGGTATTGAACCGATGAAAGCAACAGATGATGTTTCGATTCAAAGCAATCTTGCAATGAAGAAAAAAACAAGCGGAAAGTACATTATCCGTCAGTCAACGCTTACCAGTCGTTTGATAACTATCCTGTTTCTGTTCTTTATCGGAATTACGGTATGGTTCATCTTCTGGGGAATAGATTACAAGTGGGAGACTTTTAAGTTCGAAACAGTCGTTAAATTCTTCTCACAGTTCTTCAATATTACCGCAGTCAATGGTGAGTCCTTCATGACTTTATTGACGTATTTGCTGAATACGATTCTGCTTGGGGTAATGGCAACATTGATCGGGGCAGTCATTAGTTTTCCATTGGGCTTGCTGGCTGCATCGAACATCACCAATAAAACGGTTTCCAGAATCATCAATGGATTCTCGTCAATATTGCGGGCTGTGCCAACAATCGTCTGGGTACTGATCTTTGTTGCCGGCTATGGGCTCAGCGCAGCGACAGCAGTTGTGGGTATGACCTTCCATACTGTGGCTTTCTTTACCAAATCATACAGTGAATCCTTTGAAGAGGTTGATGAGGGTACGATTGAAGCCTTGCGATCATCAGGCGCTAACAAGATGCAGATTATCTTCTGCGCGATGATTCCCCAGGCAACGACGAAAATCATATCCTGGATTGCAATACGCAGTGAAATAAATTTTGCGGTCGCGGTTGTTATTGGACCGGCAGTCGGCGTTCCCAATACCATCGGTTCGGCCTTGAACGCGTATAAATCGCATGGAATGTATCCTGAGTTAGGTGCAGGTGTACTTATGATTTTCCTTGTTGCCTTGATTACTGAATTCGTGATTACACGTATCAAGCAAAAGAGTCTGGTATAAATATTATCCGATCATGAAGAGAAGGGTGATGATACATGCTTCTTCTCTTCCATGAGCCAGGATTCATTCAGGCAATGAATCTGGATGGCAAAGGCGGATCAGTGCGGTTGTCATGCTGCGGCATTCCGAGAAACTGAGTCCTTACATTCACTGATCTTCGCAGGCTGAACGGTTGACAAACCGACCTGAATTGACTATGATTGCTGTACAGGTGTTGATAGGAACCAGTAGTTGATGAAATGTATTCAGAAATCTGATGGGTGATGCGAATCAGACATGAAATCAATGAACTCATTCCTTGAACTGAAAGTAGACCTTTCCGTGGCTGGCGTTAACAGATGAAGTACGCTTGATGCGTAAAATTAAGGTGGTACCACGATAACATCGTCCTTTGGATGGTGTTTTTTTATGAGGAGGAAGTATGTATAATCACACAAGCAATGAAAAGAAGTGGCAGGCGTATTGGGAGGCCAATAAGACCTTCAAGACGGATACTTGGGATTTCAGCAGACCGAAGTATTACATCCTTGATATGTTTCCGTATCCTTCCGGCAATGGGCTGCATGTGGGTCATCCTGAGGGCTATACAGCAACGGATATTATCAGTCGTAAAAAAAGAATGGAACACTACAATGTTCTCCATCCGATGGGCTGGGATGCTTTTGGCTTGCCGGCAGAGCAATTTGCGCTGAAGACAGGCAATCATCCTGCTGAATTTACAAAAAAGAACATCCAGACGTTTAAAAGTCAAATCAAGAGCCTGGGACTTTCGTATGATTGGGATCGGGAAATTTCGACAACGGATCCTCAGTTCTATCGATGGACACAATGGATTTTCACTCAACTTTTCAACCGGGGATTGGCCTATGTCGATGAAATACCTGTCAACTACTGTCCAGAACTTGGAACAGTACTGGCGAATGAAGAAGTCATTAACGGCAAGAGTGAGCGCGGAGGCTATGATGTTATTCGAGTTCCGATGCGTCAATGGGTTTTGAAAATCACGGAGTATGCTGAACGTTTGCTTGATGATCTTGATCTGGTGGACTGGCCGGCTTCGACAAAAGAAATGCAGAAGAACTGGATTGGTAAATCCGTGGGTTCCAATGTCGTCTTTAAAATCGATCAGCATAATCTGGAATTCACGGTCTTTACGACGCGCTGTGATACCTTATTCGGGGCAACGTATTGTGTCCTTGCTCCTGAACATCCGTTTGTGAAGCAGATTGCTTCTGCTGAACAGCTGGATGCGGTCAATGCCTATGTTGATCATGTTGCTAGCAAGAGTGATCTTGAGCGTACTGATCTGAATAAAGAGAAGACAGGTGTCTTTACAGGGGCGTATGCCATTAATCCTGTCAACAATACGAAGGTTCCGATTTACATTGCGGACTATGTCTTGGCCGCATATGGGACAGGGGCAATCATGGCTGTTCCAGCACATGATGAGCGGGACTATGCATTTGCCCGTCAGTATGATCTTGAGATTGTTCCTGTCCTGGCAGGCGGGGATATTCGAGTTGAGGCCTATACGGGCGATGGAGAGCATATCAATTCCGGGTTTCTGAACGGATTATCCAAGGCAGAGGCAATTACCGTCATGAATGCGTGGCTGGTTGAACATCAGGCAGGTGAACCTAAAGTAACCTATAAGCTTCGGGACTGGTTGTTTTCAAGACAGCGCTACTGGGGAGAACCGATTCCTGTTGTTAAACTGGAAGATGGAACACTGAAAGCACTCGACCCTCAAGATCTGCCTTTAGAGCTTCCGGCAGTGGAAGATTATAAACCCAATCATGATGGTCAGTCTCCTTTGGCAAAAGCGGCGGACTGGCTCAATGTCACGTTGAGTGATGGTACGAAAGCAGTCCGTGAAACCAATACGATGCCGCAATGGGCTGGATCGTGCTGGTATTATCTTCGCTATATTGATCCGCATAATGACACGATGATTGCCGATCCTGCGTTATTGGACCATTGGCTTCCTGTGGATCTGTATGTCGGCGGAGCCGAGCATGCGGTTCTTCATCTCTTGTATGCCCGTTTTTGGCATAAAGTTCTTTATGATATCGGTGTGGTAAAGACCAAGGAACCTTTTAAGAAATTATTCCATCAAGGGATGATCTTGGGAGAAAATAATGAAAAAATGAGCAAGTCGAGAGGGAATGTCATTAATCCGGATGATATTGTCGCTACTCATGGCGCAGATGCATTGCGTGTATATGAGATGTTCATGGGTCCTCTTGAAGATGCTTTGCCGTGGAGTGAAACCGGATTAGATGGATCAAAACGATGGCTGGACCGTGTCTGGCGGCTCTTTATCGAAAATGATAAGCTTTCTGATGCCAATTCCAAGGAACTGGACTATGTTTTCCACTATACTGTCAAGAAAGTGTCGTCGGATATTGATACCTTGAATCTGAATACCGCAATTTCACAGATGATGATCTTTGTCAATGAGTGTTACCGTGCAGAAACAATCTTCAGGCCGTATGCGCTCGATTTTATCAAGATGTTCTCTGCTTTTGCACCGCATATGGGAGAAGAGATCTATCAGCAATTAACGGGAAGCGAAACAATTGCCTATGAATCCTGGCCAAGCTATGACGAGCGCTATCTGATTCAGGATGAGGCTACAGTCATGATCAGTGTCAACGGAAAGGTCAGAGGAAAACTTGTTGTCGCAATGGATACCTCTGAACAGGAACTGGAGACATTGGCAAGGGCTGATTCATCCATCCAGAAAGCCTTGCAGGGCAAGGAAATCCGTAAGGTCATCGTCGTGAAAAATAAAATTGTCAATATTGTTGTCTAAAGACTGATTTTTGCTTGTGTTTTTTGACAGGTACGAACTGTCAGCCTGTCAGCATAAAAAAGCGGCTTCGTGAACTGATCCCAAACCTTGCATCAAGGAAGGTGGTCTGTTCATCGCGGCCGTTTTTTAAATGGTTTTATGGAGAATGTAATGGTTGATTGTCGGGTTGCAAAGAAATCGGATCGGGAGTGCTGTTGTCCCGATGCCGTTGTTGACTTCCAGAAGCGTGCTTTGAACAGTGTATGATCCATAGTCATATTTACGTCCAAAATCAGAATGGGTCAATGCACCGAGAAAGGGTAGGCGGACTTGGCCGCCATGCGAATGACCGCTCAGCATCAGCTGAGCAGGAAACTGAACAACTTTTTCAATCGTGTCGGGAGTGTGTTCAAGGACAATTGTATATGTTTGATTGGCTTCTATACCTGAAAAAGCGGTATTGAGGTCAAGTGTGCCGTTGTATTCGTTATCGAGACCCACGAGATTGATGTATTGATTTCCCTTGCGATGAATCTGGACAGCCTGATTGTTTAAAAGTGTAAATCCAGAAGCACTATAGAGCGATGTAGTCGTCTGTAGAGTAATCTCCGATTCTTTGTCATGATTGCCATAAACAGTGTATTTACCGAGCGTTGATTGAATCCGTGCCAATGCTTCAACAAGAATAGCTTTGTTTTCTTCACTTATCGTTTCACCGCTGTTTTTTTGAAGAAGATCTCCGCCGAATAAAACCAGGTCCGGATTAAGGCTGTTGATTTGGTCAACAACATTGTCCAGGATGCTTTTGTTCATTGAGGGCGTGTAATGCAGATCACTGAAGAAGACGATGGATAAACCATCCAGTTCGTCAGGAACCAATTGGGAGTCGATTGTTTTTGACTTGATATCAAGTCGGTTCAAGGAAAAATAAAACAGGTCTGAAATCAAAAGAACAAAAAGCACAAAGACAATCAAGAGGATAATGAGTTTCTTCATAACAGCCTCCATTCTACGTTTATTTTAACATACATCACTTCAAGAAAAAAGTCATCACAGGGATGACTTCTGAGCCGGCTTTGGAGCCGTTTTGTTTTTGGGATGACTTGGTTTGCGCGGGGTTGATTCTTTGGCCTCTTTATTTCGTTGGTTGAGAATCACCGGAATAACGATTGGATTTCGCTGTGTCTTGCGATACAGGAAGGGTTCAAGCGTTGATTTAATTGTATTCTTTATTTCACCGAAAGTGACTTTACCTTGCATCTTCTTTTTCAAAGCATCGTAAACCAGCATTTCTGCTTCCTTGAGCAGGGTCTGGCTTTCCTTGATAAAGACAAAGCCACGGGAGACAATGCTAGGTCTGCAAAGAATCTTATTGTTTTTTGAATCAATTGTGACGATGACAGAGACCAGACCATTATCAGCCAGGATCTTCCGATCTTTCAGAACAGCAGTGGAAAGACCGCTTGTATCATTGCCATCAACATAAATATCGTCAGTAGGAATACGGATACCACTTGCATAGGCTTCGCCATCACGCAGCAGAATCGCATCGCCGTTGGCACAGATGAAAATGTTGCTGGCCGGAACACCTGTTTGCATCGCTGTGTTTGCATGTTGTTTCAACATTTTGTATTCGCCATGCATCGGCATGAAGTATTTCGGCTTGATCAGCTGCAACATGAGTTTCTGTTCCTCTTGCGAAGCATGTCCGGTCGTATGCAGTGAATTAAGAGGTGAGTTGACAAGAACGTTGGCACCGGCACGGGTCAGACGATTGACAACGCCGGAGACACTCTGCGCATTACCTGGAATTGGATTGGAAGAGAATACAACCGTATCTCCAGGCATAATCTTAATATGCCGATGTGTCCCGTTCGCAATCCGGCTTAACGCAGCTAGAGGTTCTCCTTGAGAACCGGTACAGATAATGCAGATCTTGTCGGCAGCAATGTGATTCAGTTCGTTAGGATTGACAAAATACTTATCGGGGATATTGATGTGTCCCAGTTTACGGGCGATTGTAACCACATTCTCCATGGAGCGTCCGAATATGGCGACCTTACGGCCACAGGCGACAGCTGCTTCAATAATCTGGTTGACACGGTAGACATTTGAAGCAAAGGAAGCAACAATTAGACGGCCTTCGGTCTTCTTGAAAATTTCCAGAATAGACTTTGCGACAGTCTTTTCGCTGATGGAGAATCCGGAAACACCTGAATTGGTGGAATCACTCATAAGCAACGTAACACCGATTTCGCCCATATAGCTCATAATCTGGTAATCGGAATTTGAACCGACTGGTGTTAAGTCAAATTTGAAGTCACCAGTACTGACCACCCGACCGTTGGGAGTGTTAATCAAAACCCCCAATGAATCCGGAATGGAGTGAATTGTGTTGAAGAAACCTACAATAAAATGATTGGTTTGAATTTTTGATTTCGAAGTGATTTCCTCGATGTGGATATTTTTCAAACGACGTTCTTCCAATTTGCGCATAATCAGTGCTTTCGCAAACTTCGGTGCGTAGATGTTCTTGATCTTTATTTTCTGCAGTAAAAAAGGGATCCCGCCGATGTGGTCTTCATGACCATGTGTGATAATCAGGGCTTTGATCTTATGCTGATTTCTCACCAGATGACTGAAATCCGGGATGACATAGTCAACGCCAAGAAGATCGTCTTCGGGAAACATCACACCGGCATCGATAATGATGATTTCATCATAATGCTCAATGCAGTACATATTCTTCCCGACTTCATTCATGCCTCCTAAAGCATAGACAAGCGTGTCAGTGCTGCGATATTCAACTGTGGGAACTTCATTGCGCAGTTCAATCGGCTGATTATCCAGTTTTTCGTGTTTTTTGTTTTTTTCCATGATACTCCTCTATTCTAAGATAATGCTGTTTTCTTCTTCAAGCCAAGGATTGGTCGGATTGATGTGATCATAGAACAATATTCCATTAATATGATCATACTCATGCTGAAGGACGATTGCTAAATAGCCGCTGGCACTGATTTCAATTTCTTTTTCCTGAACCAGGTCATAGCCTTTTAATTTGATGCGGGCACTCCGATAGACAAACCCTTCATGAGGTTCTTCTATTGACAGGCAGCCCTCACCATTTGCCAAAGCTGCTTTTTTGACTGAATAG
>CALNCD010000090.1 GCA_937874965.1 uncultured Erysipelotrichaceae bacterium
TCGCCTCATGCGCTATCAATCAACCAATGAACTGGACACTTTCATCAAGGCCATGGAACTTACCGATCAGAGGATGACCTGGTTTGTTTCGGATGCAAATGTTGCTGTTCAAAATACGCAGAACCCTTCTGACAAAGTTCTTTCTGTCAGTGATGCCGTTCTGATTTTCGATGCTTTCTCGATTGAGAACATTCACCTTGAAGCCTGCAGTATTTATCGATCAGACGCTCATCAGATTGAATCACGAAAAGCAACAGATATTCAAAAAAATCAATGGTCTGCTTTCCTGCTGGAATCATTCCAGAATGATCTCCGGATTCAGAACATGAAGGCATACCTGAAATTGGAAGGCAGCCGCTATCATGCCAGCTTTATGCTGGATAACGGAGCAGGAGGCTATACCTTTGCATTCAATTTCGCAACAGCGGTTGTTGAATGGAACAGCTACAACGGCGAAGCATGGTATGAACATCCCAAATGGTACAGGGATTGATAGAACTCGCTCTTCCTGACATCCCATCCTCCCGTTGCTGACCCACAGTTGCGCGCCAGCGCTATGATGCAACCTGACAAAAGCTGACCGTTAAATGTCACGTTTCCAGAGAAGAAACCTGCTAGAATAACGATAGATTAAGGAGAATAAACATGCATACTTATTTATCGTTGGAAGAAGAAGTCATTCATCGGATTGAAGCCGATCTCATGACCTTTGATTTATCTGAAATCAGCCGGATCACCGGTGTTCCTTCAGGACTGTATCAACGGTTCTTCTCGTACTCCTATGGAATTTCGATTGCATCCTACATCCGGAAGCGGAAGCTAACCGTCGCAGCCTCAAAGCTCTTGCTAAAAGAATGGAGTGTTACGAGTGCTGCCTTTGAGTGCGGCTATGAAGACAGTTCCTCTTTTTCCAGAGCTTTCAAAGAACAATTTACGGTATCTCCTACTACCCTCACCGTCGATGCCTTTGAATCACATAAGCAAGAGCGATTGACGCACACGACCATTTCAAAAGACCTTGGCAAAACTACCGAAATCCTGTCCATTGAATATGTCCAGCTTCCATCCTGGTATCTGGTTGGAATAAGCAGTGAGCGCTATAGCGTCACTGGCCATGATCTCTGGCAGATCTATTGGCAGCACAATATCGACAAGCAGCTGTATCAGCTTGAGATACATCAAACCGGTTCTTATTCTGCTGATTATAGTGCCATCGGTTTCATGACAGATTTTGAAGACTCTGGAAGTCTGGGGCGAAAGTACAGAATCGGCCGGCTTTTCAAGGATAAACCAGCCGTTGCTCACGATCTTGACATGCATCAATTTGATGCTATGACATTCGCGCATGCCAGGATATCCGCCGCTTCGCTTAATGACATAATTGAGGTTGCTTACCCTCTTACCTGCGAATTGGCCAAGAAAAACGGCTTTGCTATTCAGTACAAGCCTTTCTTCTGGCTTGAGTACTACAACAAGGATTGGCTAGATGCAGATAAGGACAATGAGCATAAACGGATTCTGGACTTTTATCTTCCGTGTCAGAAAACACGGGTAACGAATGGAGGCCTGCAATGTGTAGCCAACGAAAACTGATAGGTGAAGGGAAATCAGCAAAAATCTATCGAGAGGGCAATCAGGTGTACAAGGTTTTTTCTGATCAATACCCGCTTGCATGGATTGAACATGAAGCGACAATTCAAAATGAGGTCTACACCAAGACGCAGCTCTGTGTACCCCAGGCAAGCTATATGAAAGGGAGCAGGGAAATCCGTATGGAATACATTGAAGGCTGCACCCTTGCTGATAGAATGCGTAAAGAAAAGTATAAGCAGGCCCTGGAGGACTTGGTTGAAACTCAAGCATCAATACACCAGTACAGCCATCTGAATTTATCAAACGCCCATGATGTCTTTGCTTCTCAGATTCAGTTCTCAGACCTTGATCCCGGACTTCAGGATAAAGCGCTGCGCTCCCTCAACAGTGTTGAAAAAAAACAGGTACTCTGTCACTTTGACATCCACTTCCTGAATATCATGTATCGAGATGATGGATATGTCATTCTTGATTGGGTCAATGCGAAACTGGGAAACCCGGCCCTGGACATTGCCCGGACCTATATCATCCTTAAACAATATGCTCAACGGCTTGCAAGCAAATACTTGAAGCTGAGTGCCAAAAAAGGTCATTTCACAATAGAAGAGATACAGGATGCAATTCCTGCCATGGCCGCTTTACGGCTGATTGAGAGAGACTCCGTTGATTTCAAATCCCAGCTCATGGATCTTATTCAACCATCGATTCTTTGACCGGCTGCCTGCCATTTATCTGTTCGATATCCTTTGAATTTCACCATGATATGACCAACACCAAGATACACGATAAAAATCAAACCAAGAACCAGAATCAGGTTGCCCACTCCACCCATGATTGATCGGTCGAGGAAAGGATAAGGGAAATCACTGCCATTGAAGACGTGATTATGCTGGATCCATGCCCGGATATAGACCGCAATCATGTAAAGAATCGGAAAAACACACCACCGCAATGCATCATATTTCTTGTAGATATGTTTTGGATCATATAGAAACCAATCAATGAAAACCAGGAACGGTGTCAGTCCATGAACAAAGAAATTGGTGGGGTGAAACAACAGCATTACACTGTTTGCCTGTATCGCTATCGGGACAAGGATGAACCAATTTAAGATGCCGGTAAGAATAATAGGCTCTACAATAAAACCCTTAATACGATAGCTCATCGGTGACTGACTGAAGCCTTTCCAAGTGTAGAATACAAGAACAAAAAGATTGGAAATAACAGTAAAGAACCAAAAGATATAACCGCCATACTCGTTAAGTCCATACTGAACATGAATTGATATTCCTGCTGCAGTTACCAGTATTATGAGCCATTTCAAAACAGTTGAACGTCTTTCCTGTGTCATATTTTTCCCCGTTTCTTATAATAATATACATAGTATACTATTTTCAGTCATCAGGTGTCTATTCTATGACTTCCAGCATGGTGTACTCGCGCATTACCACAAGGCGACGAAAACGCTGCGTCTATATGTGCACATCGGATCATAAAAATATGACGCTAAGTCCATTGCTGGATTATCGGCATCATGTGACAAGACATCATCGCTATCATTGTATACTTTTCTGTATTCAGGTCTAAACAGACGTGGAAGTCTATCAGAGGAAGTAATTCCGATACCTATTCTCATCCCGATTAATTGTAGCCAACCTTTGAAGAGGATGAGAATTGAGAATTATTTGCCTTTCGATTTTTAGTTCCCACCAAAGAAGTCTAGCCGTCTTCTCCATGCAAAAGGGATTCAAACTCAGAATCCCTTCATCTTAACTATGCCGATACTATTGATTCCTGGCCTTGTCTTTTTCTGAATCCGTCATGATTATTTTGACTCATTAGGACCTGAAAAGCCAAGACAGCCCCTCCGATAAGTCCGCTGTCATCACCGAGTTGTGCTCGGACTATCCGCACATTCGTGCGTTGAACGGCATAGACATGCTGTATAACCCGCTTTTCAATGTCTTCAATAAAGTTCGGAATCTGCAAGGCAACACTGCCACCAAGAACAACAACATCAGGATCACCAAAGCCAATCAGAGCTGCAATCGCATGGGATAAGTACCCCTTTGCATCCTCCATAATTTGCATCGCGAGTAAATTCCCCTGACAGGCAAGCTGATTGACTTCCCCCGCATGAGCCACCTTTAGCCCTCCTGCAGCTGCCCGTTTCACAATCGCCGTTCCGCTGCAAATCGCTTCAAGTGCTCCAGGCTTTAGATCACCATGTGTCGGTCCATCTTTCCAAAGAATCATATTTGCGATTTCTTGAGCAAATCCATGAGCACCATACTGAATGGATTGTCAACTAAACCTGCTCCGATACCGGTACTGATTGTCAGATATTGAACCAGTCTAGAACCTGACCCTGCACCCTTTACTGCCTCGCCTAAACAAGCGAGATTGCCATCATTATCAAGATACGTAGGTTTACCAAAGAAATGTTCATAGGTCTCCACTAACCGAAATCCATGCCAACCCGGAAGATTGGGAGGTATTAAGACTACACCATTGATTAAATCCAATGGACCAGGACAGGATACAGCCAGGCTTGAAAATTTCCAGCCGGCTTCAGCTGCTTTGGCTTTTATCGCATTCATTGTCTCAACTGGATCACCTGGATTGGTTGGAAACGTATACCGTTCTATAATTGTACAGTCCTCATCAACCAGGGCCATCCGAGTTTGTGTTCCTCCGATATCAATACTAATGACGTGGTTCATACAACCACCCGTTTTCCCCAAATAATTCTTCTTCAACCAAAAGGCAAATGACATGATATACTGCTAAATGATATTCCTGAATGCGATAAGTTTCCATCGCTGGAGCGACCAATGAGAGTTCGGCATATTGTGCCAATTCACCACCGGTCTTACCGGTTAATGCAAGTGTCCTCAATCCAAGCGCCTTGCCAACACGAACAGCATGATTGACATTGGTTGCATGACCGGAAGTACTAATTCCCAGAAGAACATCATTTTCGCGACCATAACCAGCCACTTGCTGTGCAAAAACAAGATCAGGGTCAATATCGTTGCTGGTTGCGAAGATGAGCGCAGCATGTTGCGTCAATGAAATCGCAGGCAGGCCCCACTGCAGCTGATTAGCAACAACTTTATCGCCGTATTCCTTTTCTAAAGCTGACTTCATCGTATCAGAAAGAGGACGACGCAAATCAAACCCCTTCATGAGTTCGCCGACAATGTGATCACTGTCAGCACTGCTTCCTCCATTACCGCAAATCAGCAGCTTTCCACCACTTTTGTAACAGTCGATGATTGTCTTGACCATTGCCAAGATTGTTGATTGATCCTTTTGCAGATTCGGATTATCCACTAAAAAACGATTCATTAATGATTCTTTATTCATCTTTTGACCTCCAATATAAAGGAATTGACAAGGCTGCGATATCCCCTATGGACTCCCCAAGTTGGCTGGGTACCAACTCACATCCTAAGCTTTCCAAACAGACTTCTTCCTGAATGACTGCTTGAGCGGCAGGAAGAATCCACGGTTCACATCGCATATAGATTCCGCCGAGAATAATCCGTTCTAAATTCAACAGGTCAATCATTTTTGAAACACCCTCTCCAAGCATTTTGCCAACACGTTCAAAGATACGTAAGGCTAATTCATCACCTTGCCTTGCCATAAAACCCACATCTGCCGCACTTGTCCGATCTAAACTCCAGTGATTTGCCTTTCCCTTCTGCTTTTCGCAAAGAACCATGGTATATGCAAGTTGCTGGATTCCTCCCCCTGAGCAAAATCCTTCAAAAGATCCTTCCTTGCCATAACCGACTGGACCATTTGAGCGCAGCCGAACATGACCAACTTCTCCTGCCATGTCATTGCGACCCGAATACAACCTGTCATCCAAAATCAAACCAGCACCCAGTCCAGTCCCAAATGTCAAGAAGGCAAGATGATGATAGGACCTGCCCGCACCATATTTCCACTCTGCAATCGCTGATGCATTTGCATCATTCATGAGCCAGCACTTAAGGTGTGTGCATTCCTGGATAATTTCAACAATACGAATATCATCCCATCCTGGAAGATTTGGCGGAGAAAGGATGATACCCGCTGCGGAATTCAAAGGTCCACCGCAACTGATTCCGATGCCAATCAAATGCAATCCTGCCACCTCTTTCGCAAAGGCAGTGATATCCCGGCAAAGGCAATCAATCATTTGCTTCGGACTATAATCCTTAGTGACATATTTTTCCCCTTTACGAACAATTTCCCACGTTTCACGATGGAGGTATCCTAAACTGACTACAGACTTTGTTCCTCCGATATCGACCCCGATTGCGTACATATTTCATCCTCCTAGAAAAATAGGGAGCAAAGCTCCCTATTCAAATTCACTGACATTGGCTTTAGTCACTACAGTGACGCCAGTATCGACGTTCTTCTCAGAAACTGTTTCACCTTCAAGAATCTTTACCGCAGTCTTAAGTCCTTCATTCCCCATAACATATGGATTTTGAACCATGGTTGCCAGTAAACTTCCGCTCTTAATCAATCCAAGAATTGTATCGGACTTATCAAAACCAACCCCGATTATCCCTTTGCCAGATTCAGCAATCGCATTGCCGACACCGACAGTCGATCCTTCATTTCCGCCAAACAATCCGACAACGCCATTCGTAATATAGTTCGTTGCGATATCCTTTGATTTATTGACATCACCTTCACCATATTGGGTTTCAAGAATCGTATACCCGGTACCTGTAAAGGCAGATCTGAATCCTTTGTCACGGGCAATCGTTGAAGCCGTTGCGGAATTAACACTTACAACACCCAAGTTTCCAGATGTTACTCCCTTAGCTTCCAGTGCCTTTTTCAATTCTTCACCGGCGGTCTTCCCAGCAGATTCATTGTTCGTAGCCAATGTTGCTTCAGCAGGATAATTAGCCGCGGAATCAACATAAATAATCTTAATGCCTTGGCTCTCAGCTTCTTTCAAAGCAGATGTTACAGCATCCGGTCCATTGGCTGCAAGCATGATGGCATTTGCACCGCCGGCAATTGCGTTATTGATAGCTTCAATTTGTTTAGCATCATCTTTCACATCAGGTGCTAACCACGTATATTCAACGTTGTCATACTCGGCGGCTGCTTCCTTTGCCCCCTTATCGACGGATACCCAATGTTGGTCCATCTGGTCCATCGTAATCAGATAAATCTTGTACTTTGATGACCCTCCAGAACTTGAACACCCGCTCAATGTCACCAATCCTAGGATTAGCGCAATAGCCACTATATTTTTTAATTTGAGTTTCATGTTATCCTCCTTTACTCAAAATTTAAAACCAGATTAAGTCGTCTTCTTCTTTGTCTTGCCACGATATCGTAAGACGATATCCATCAAGACTGACACAATGACGATTGTACCAATAACAATATTACGAATCGCAACAGGTGCGCCGACAAACTGCAATCCATTCTGCAGGACAGCCCAGATGGATGCACCGACAACTGTTCCAATCAAGAGCCCTTGTCCGCCGAGTGTACTCACTCCCCCGATAACGCTCGCTGCTACTGCGTACATTTCATATCCATTCCCCGCATCCATGGCACCCATACCACTGGAAGCTGTTGTTATAAATCCGACGATTGCAGCACAGACAGCACTGACAACATAAACTTTGATGGTTGTTGAAACAACGTTGATTCCACTTAAACGTGATGCTTCAACATTACTTCCAATTGCGTAAATGTATCGGCCGGTTCTCATTCGCTTAAGAACGAAATTAAAGATAAGAAACAAGACAACCGCTATCCAAATCGTATTGTAAATACCTAGCTGACTACCATAGTAGAAGAAATTTCTGAAACCGTCTGCCGCTTGACCGATAGAGTCCGTGTTGTAGTTATTGTTGACAATCTGAGCAATTCCTCGAGCAATTGTCATTGATCCAAGTGTAGCGATAAACGGTGGCAGCTTGAACTTCGCAACCAGTACACCATTGAAAACACCGACAAGAATCGCAACGACCAACGTAATCGCAACAGCAAGCCAAGGATTGATGCCCTTGGTCATCAATGT
>CALNCD010000091.1 GCA_937874965.1 uncultured Erysipelotrichaceae bacterium
CGTGACGCATTAAAGCAATCCTCCTTGTTCTAATTTTATCAGTTCTTCAATTGATGTTATCTCTGTAACATGATGACGGCCGACATGATGATGTCCATTCAGCCAAACAGGTCGGATACCCGCATTCAAGGCTCCCTGAATATCCGCATCCTGATTGTCCCCGACATAGATCATTTCTGCAGGAGAAACATCAAACAGCCGAAGCATCTCCTCAAAAATAGAACGATCCGGTTTATGAGTTCCCCATTCACCTGAAACCAAGATGTGCCCGAAAATGCTGAGATCCGGAAACTTGGAGAGCTTGCCTCGCTGAGGAGCACTAGGTCCATTTGTGATAATGCCCAACTGATATTTTGACTTAAGATAATGCAGCGTCGCCAAAGTTCCTGGGTAGAGATGAACCTGCTGGAGCGAATAGCTCAACCAAAACTGAAACCATTCTTCATCGGTTCGCTGATTGGCAAAATCAAAACGAGACATGTACCATTCATTATTCACCCGATGACTGATCAGTCCAAACTGGTCATGCGCAAGCAGTTCATTGACATACGTCACATATTCTTCTTCACTCAATAGGTTCTTGCTGTCATGACGTATAATCGCATCATAGGCCCGATACGCGGAATACTGCCGATCAATCAATGTATTATCCAAATCAAAACACAACACTTTAATCATAAAATACCTCGGCTACAATTATAGCATAAATAAAAGACCGGTTACCCGGCCTTTCATATTTTTTGAATTACTTGATGATTGCTGTGACGTTTCCAGCACCGATTGTACGGCCACCTTCACGAATAGAGAATGTTGTTCCCTGTTCAACAGCGATAGGAGCAATCAATTCAACTTCCATTTCAACGTTGTCACCTGGCATAACCATTTCAGTACCTTCTGGCAAACGGATAACTCCGGTTACGTCAGTTGTACGGAAATAGAACTGAGGACGATAGTTGGAAACGAAAGGAGTATGACGTCCGCCTTCTTCCTTGGTCAAGACATAGACTTGAGCCTTGAACAATGTGTGAGGATGAACAGTTCCAGGCTTCGAAAGAACCTGTCCGCGTTCAACTTCTTCACGGTTTACACCACGAAGCAATGCACCGATGTTGTCTCCAGCTTGAGCATCGTCCAACAACTTGTGGAACATTTCAATACCTGTAACTACAGTCTTCTTCGTAGGCTTGATACCAACGATTTCAACTTCTTCGGAAAGTTTCAGAACGCCACGTTCAACACGTCCTGTTGCAACAGTTCCACGACCGGAAATTGTGAAGACATCTTCTACTGACATCAAGAAAGGCTTGTCAGTTTCGCGCTTTGGTTCAGGAATCCAAGCATCAACAGCATCCATCAATTCACCGATCTTCTCAAGCCATGCTGCATCGCCTTCAAGAGCCTTCAATGCAGAACCACGGATAACTGGTGTATTGTCACCATCGTAGTTGTATTCATTCAACAATTCACGAACTTCCATTTCAACAAGATCGATCAATTCTTCATCGTCAACCATGTCGCACTTGTTCAAGAAAACAACAATGTTAGGAACGTTCAGCTGATGAGCCAACAAGATGTGCTCACGCGTCTGAGGCATTGGTCCGTCAGTTGCAGCAACAACCAAGATAGCACCATCCATCTGAGCCGCGCCAGTGATCATGTTCTTGACATAGTCAGCATGTCCTGGGCAGTCGATATGAGCATAGTGACGGGTGTCAGTCTGATACTCAACGTGTGCAGTATTGATTGTGATACCACGTGCCTTTTCTTCAGGCGCGCCATCGATCTGATCATACGCTTGCTTTTCAGCATAACCCTTACCAGCAAGGTAAGTTGTAATTGCAGCTGTTAATGTTGTTTTACCATGGTCAACGTGACCGATTGTTCCAATATTAACATGTGGTTTGGATCTATCAAATTTTACTTTTGCCATTTCGCAAAATCCTCCTATTTTATCTTCTTCATTTTAATGTAAATTGATAATAAAATCAATATTAATCCCGAGCGTTTTTCTTAGCAACTTTTTCCGCAATGCTCTTCGGCACTTCTGAGTAATGATCGAACTGCATGGAATAGTTTCCGCGCCCTTGAGTAAACGATCTCAAGTCAGTAGCGTAGCCGAACATTTCCGAAAGCGGAACGAATGAACGGACAACCACCAAGGTTCCTCTCTCTTCCTGATCACGGATCTGACCGCGACGAGACGAGACATCACCCATAACACTGCCAAGATACTCATTCGGTGCTGTCACTTCGACTTCAACAATCGGTTCAAGCAGTACTGGATCGCACTTCTTACCCGCTTCACGAAGCGCTAGGCTTGCCGCAACCTTATAGGCCATTTCTGAGGAATCGACATCATGGTATGATCCATCAAACAAAGTCGCTTTCAAATCAATTACCGGATAGCCATAAACCAAGCCGTTATTCAATGCAGCTTTCAGACCGTCATGAGTAGGCTTGATGTACTCGCGAGGAACAGTTCCTCCGACAACACCGTCAACCCATTCAAAGCCTTTGCCTTCATTCGGTTCAAAACGAATCCAGACATGTCCATACTGACCACGTCCACCGGACTGACGAACAAATTTACCTTCACACTCAGCTGACTTACGGATTGTTTCACGATAAGCAACCTGAGGTGCACCGACATTCGCTTCAACCTTGAATTCGCGGCGGATACGGTCAACGATAATATCCAGATGCAGTTCACCCATACCAGCGATAATCGTCTGGCCGGTTTCTTCATCAGTGTACGCCTTGAATGTAGGATCTTCTTCAGCCATCTTGGCCAAAGCCATACTGAGCTTATCCTGGTCATTCTTTGATTTCGGTTCAATGGCGACGTTAATAACAGGTTCAGGGAAATTCATGGATTCCAGGATAATCGGATTCTTTTCATCACAGAGCGTATCTCCGGTCGTTGTGTCCTTCAGACCAACGGCTGCTGCGATATCACCGCAATAAACTTCATCAATTTCCTGACGGCTGTTTGCATGCATCTGCATGATACGGCCGAAACGCTCACGAACATCTTTAGTAGCATTCAGTGTATATGATCCAGACTTTGCGGTCCCGGAGTACACACGGAAATAGGTTAAACGGCCAACAAACGGATCCGTCATAATTTTGAATGCAAGCGCACTGAACGGCTGATCATCACCCGGAATACGGTCTTCTTCAGTCCCATCTTCAAGGTGACCCTTGATTGCCGGAACATCCAATGGAGAAGGAAGGTAATCAACAACGGCATCCAGCATAGCGATAACACCCTTATTCTTATAAGCAGCACCGCAAAGAACCGGGAAGAATTCACCCGTACAAACTGCTTTACGGATAGCCTCTTTCAACTCTTCAACAGTGACTTCCTCACCTTCAAGAACCTTCATCATGAACTCTTCATCATAATCAGAAACCGCTTCAATCAATTGATGACGATAGAGCCGTGCTTTTTCCAGCCCAGATGCATCAATTTCTCTGACTTCATCTTCTTTATGTGTTAAATCCGTAAATACATGCTGTTTCATTTCAACAAGATCGATCAATCCTGTGAAATCCGCTTCAGCACCGATCGGCAACTGAATCGGAGTACTCTTAGCGCCTAAACGCTTAACGATGGATTCAGCAGACATGTAGAAATCTGCACCTGTCGCATCCATTTTATTGACGAATACAATACGAGGGACATTGTACTTCGTAGCCTGATGCCAAACTGTTTCAGTCTGAGGTTCAACACCGCTCTTTGCATCAAGAACCGTAACAGCACCATCTAGAACACGTAGAGAACGTTCAACTTCAACAGTGAAGTCAACATGCCCTGGGGTGTCAATAATGTTAATCCGGTGATTTTTCCATTGAGCAGTTGTTGCTGCGGACGTGATGGTAATACCACGTTCCTGTTCCTGAGGCATCCAGTCCATCTGGGAAGCCCCATCATGCGTTTCTCCGATTTTATGAGTACGCCCTGTATAAAACAGAATACGCTCAGTTGTTGTTGTTTTACCAGCATCAATATGGGCCATGATTCCGATATTACGAGTATCCTTTAATGAAAACTCACGTGCCATAGTTTAATTTCTCCTTCCGTGATTCTACCAACGATAATGAGCAAACGCCTTATTCGCATCAGCCATCTTGTGGATATCTTCACGCTTCTTAACACTCGCTCCCGATCCATTTGCAGCATCAATGATTTCATTTGCGAGGCGGGATTCCATGGTCTTCTCATGACGTAAACGAGAATAGTTTACAATCCAACGAAGCCCTAAAGTCAAACGACGCTCCTGAGAAACTTCAACGGGTACCTGGTAATTGGATCCTCCAACACGACGAGCCTTCAGTTCCAGCATTGGCATTACATTGTCCAAGGCCTGTTCGAAGACTTCCATCGGCTGACGGCTGGTCTTTTCTTCAACAATCTCAAATGCATTATACAGAATTGATTGCGCAACACCGCGCTTTCCATCAATCATGATCTTATTGATTAATTTAGTAACGAGCTTTGAGTTATAGATTGGGTCGGCCAATACATCACGTTTGGCGACATGTCCTTTTCTTGGCATTTCAATAATCTCCTTTCAATTGATTTACTTCGCAGCTTTTGGTTTCTTCGTTCCATAGAGGGAACGGCCTTGCATACGTCCATTGACACCAGCACAGTCCATTGTTCCACGAATGATGTGGTAACGAACCCCTGGTAAATCCTTAACACGTCCTCCACGAATCAAGACAACACTGTGTTCCTGAAGGTTATGACCGATACCTGGAATATACGCAGTAACTTCCATCCCGTTGCTTAAACGGACACGGGCATACTTACGCAAAGCAGAGTTCGGCTTCTTAGGTGTCATGGTTCCAACACGAGTACAAACCCCTCTCTTCTGTGGGCTAGAAATATCGGTTGCACGACGCTTCAATGTGTTTAACCCCTTGTTCAAGGCAGGAGACTTGGACTTTGTCACCTTGTTTGAACGACCTTGTTGGACTAATTGGTTAATTGTTGGCATTCTATTCTCCTTTCAGTTCTATGCACACAGTTCCAAGTGTGCCATAACGTTGCGTAGAATAAGTCCCCCATACAGGGAACAGGCATCTATTCACAAGCTTCTATATTTTACCACGTTAAAACGTCATGTCAATTGTTTTTATTAAAGTCGTCCAAATACAGACTATCCCGAAAAAACAACTCAACAGAACCCCGGAGCAGAAAGCTGTTTACCCGGAATCAATTCCGAACCAAGCCTTGTGTTCTCCAAAGCACACATCCGACGATGCTGATCAGCAATACTACTTTACAAATGTATACGTGCCATCATCCGCATAATTCTTAACACGCATTGAATTCGCTGAATCCATCGTGATATCCAGCCATTTCTTGTAGACACCTTCGCTCTTCATAAGAATGGAATCACCTTCTATTTTCATTGCAGTACTATCAGCGAATGCCTGCATATCATGCGTGATGGAAAAAACGCCTGACGAAGACACAGTTACATTGAGCTGAAATAAACCATCCGCCGTCTTCCAGCGCCCTTCAAGCGTAACCGGCCAATACCGGCTGCTTAACAACCGAGAAGCAATACCCTCCTCGTTCTGAAAGGAAGCCAGACCATTATAAAGAGCCTGTAAAGCCGGCTTGAATTCGCCCTCCGGCAATGTTGAGGTTTTGGCATAGTATTCATCCAATGCGATATAGTAATATTTCAGACTGTCTTTATAGGTTCCCAGCTTTTTGAATTCTGATTGAGCCTGCGCATAGTCCTTTTGATCAAAGAACTGGACTGCACGCTGATAATAGATGTCATTCACCAAGGAGTCAACATCCTGATATCCGCTCAGATTTCCGAAAACATCCAACGCCTGATTATAGTTTCCATCCGCAATCAGCATTTTTCCATACTCATAGAGGGACCTCTGACTCTGTGAGACACTGTCCTGATAATCACCTAACGTCGAATACAGCAGATACGCTTCATGATACTGCTTGCTTGCGAAATACTGAGTCGCCAATCCGAATTTGCTCTGTACCAGATAAGCCGGACTTTCCTTGAAGCTTCCCAAGGCTTCAAATTCACTGATTGCCTTGGTGTAGTCCTGTTTCTTCAACGAATCCTTGGCGTTGACATACGCAATGTCCTGCCGAAAGATGACGCTTAGAATCAGAGTAACCGCAAGAATGCCGACAACGATTGAACCGGCAATGATACCAATCTTCTTGAGTTTTTTACTACGCACCTCGACCGGACGCTTATCCAAACGATGCGTCATCAAATAATCCCAGCCTAGCTTCTTCATGCTTGAAAACCGCTGATAATCATAGGCAGTAAAGACGTAGACATCATTCTGATAGGAGAGTTGATCCAATTCAAGATTCTCCACTGCACTACGAACACCTTCAAGAACAACCGTTCCCTTAAGAACAATGCAATCCTTCTGCTGGTCATCCCGTTCCAAGTGAACAATATGGCTGACTATCGGTTTTTTCCGCCGTTTTAAATAGATTTTTAAAACAACATCAGTGATTGCTGTCAACTCCTCGTCAAAGCACAAAAAAGACACAACCATCTGCTGATTGCTGTCCATGGTGTAATCAAGGATCCACAAAGGTGAATTCAATGGATTGTGGAACGGACTGGAAAGAAGCAGTGACTGAATCTCGGCACTAACCTGCATGATCCACGTCCTCTTTTTTCTCATTGGATTCAATCTC